>JAJFFA010000503.1 GCA_021776885.1 Planctomycetota bacterium | reverse complement strand
CCAGCCCGAAGAAGAGGCGACCGCCCTCTCGTATGCCGAAGCGGCCGGGGACCTCGACCTGCTCCGGCTCCTGCTCGATCGCGGCGCCCAGGGTGACTTCATCGCGCTCAACCGCGCGGCGTTCGATGGTTGGACGGATCTGGTCGAGGAGCTCGTCGAGCGCGACGCCGACCCCGACGCGCAGGACCCCGGGGGCATGACCGCCCTCGCATGGGCCGCGAAGAAGGATCACGGCCACGGAGAGATTGCCGCCATTCTCCTGGCGGCCGGGGCGGACCCCACCCTTGCCTGCAGCGATGGGCGCACGCCCCTCGACTGGGCGATCCGGTTCGACAACCAGCTCGTCGCCGAGCAGCTGCGTCGAGCCCTCGACTCGCGTTGAGCGACTGCTTCGGCTACCGGAAGGAGCGCACCGATCTCGCCAGGGATGGAACACGAGCCGCCCGAGAGTCTGAAACCAACGAACAGGTCTGTCGTCACCTCCCTGCTCCTCTTCTGGATCGGATACGAGGCGATCCTGCTCGTCGCGAGCTTCCTCACGTCCGTCGCGATCGCTTCGGAGGTCTGGCAACTCACGGCGTGGGGGCTGGTCAGCAGCCTCGGCCTGCTCTTCCTCACCCGGCTCATGCTGCGACGTGAAGAACGTGCCAGCGCAGAGTTCAACCTGGCGCTCTGCTCTCCGAGCCTGAGACGCTTCTCGTTCGGCGTGCTACTCGGGGTGGCTTCCTTCGGAGTCCACGTTCTTGTCATCGCGGCTCTCGCGGGCCCCGTTCGCTTCGAGCGGGTGCCAGGGGTAGGAGTCCTGGCTGGCTTGATCTACTTCGCCCGCTTCCTCTCCACGTCCTGCATGGAGGAGCTGGGTTTTCGCGGCTATCCCCTGCAACGGCTCACCGCCAGGATCGGGCCATGGCCAGCCGTAGGGCTCACGGCCGTGGCCTTCGGGCTCAGCCACCTGCTCTACGGCTGGGACCTGCGAACCATCGCCCTCGGCGTCGTGCCCCCCGGCCTGCTGTGGGGCATGAGTGCGGTCGCTACCCGAGGCCTGGCTGTACCCATCGGCTTGCACGCGGCATGGAACTTCGCCAGCTGGTCGGCGGGAAACAGGGCTGAGAGCGGTCCCTTGCGCATGATCCTCGAGAACGACGCTGTGGAACGGACCCAGGCCGTGGGCACGGCGAGCTACCTGACGATCTTCGCAGCCCTCACAGCAGCCTTCTGGTTCGTCCACCGACGACGCCTCCAGCAAGACGCCCAGGCTTCCAGCTCGTCCGCTGTCGAGCGCTGAGCAGCGCTCGAGAGCGGACGCGACCGCAACAGACCCGAGCGAGCGGCGCACGCTCGTAGGGCGCGCTCCGAACGCTGTGGACGCGCTAGGATTAGGTTCGTCCCCAACCCAGGAGCACCCATGCCCGCCGCCAACCATGCCTGGCCCAAGAAGACCCGCGAGCTGCACAGCAACCATTTCGACTCGACCATCTGGAACGACCTGAAGTTCCGCGACGACGACATCGTGGTCGCCACCTACGCGAAGTCGGGAACGACCTGGATGCAGCAGATCCTCGCGCAGCTGTTGTTCGATGGCACCGAGGACCTCGAGGTCGCGGAGATGTCGCCCTGGCTCGACCTGCGGGTGCCGCCCAAGGAAGTCAAGCTGCCTGAGGTCGAGGCGCAGACGCACCGACGCTTCCTGAAGACACACCAGCCGGTCGACGCCCTGGTCTTCTCGCCGAAGGCCAAGTACCTGTACATCGGCCGCGACGGACGCGACGTGGTGTGGAGCTTCTACAACCACCACGTGAACGCGAACGAGACGTGGTACGACGCGCTGAACAAGACTCCTGGGCTGGTCGGGCCGCCGATGCCGAGGCCAGGCGACGACATCCGCGCGTACTTTCTCGAGTGGCTCGAGCGCGATGGCTACCCGCTCTGGCCGTTCTGGGAGAGCCTCCGCTCCTGGTGGGAGATCCGCGACCTACCCAACGTGGAGCTGATCCACTTCAGCGAGCTCAAGGCCGACATGCCCGGCCAGATCCGGCGCATGGCCGCCTTCCTCGACATCCCTATCCGTAGCGAGAGCTGGGAGAAGATCCTCTTGCACTGCAGCTTCGACTACATGAAGCAGCACGCGACCAAGAGCACGCCGCTCGGCGGCGCCTTCTGGGACGGGGGCGCGCAGGTCTTCGTGAACAAGGGCGTCAACGGCCGCTGGCGCGACGTGCTGACCGACGAGGACAACGCGCGCTACGAGGCGAAGGCCGTAGAGGAGCTGGGGCCGGAGTGCGCGGCCTGGCTCGCGCGGGAGCCGCATTCCCTTCAGACGGACGGCTCGTGACCTGTAGGCCCAGGTCGGTCGAAGAACTCCGGCCTCAGGCCCGCAGTCGCTCACCGAGCTGGCGCAGCAGGGCGGCGCCGTCTCCGCTCCAGGTGCTGCCGTGCATGCAAGCGAGCACGCGCGGCTCCTCGGCCGCGAGCTTCTCGATCAGGCGCGCCGCGTCGCGCGTATGGGAGAAGTAGTCCAGCTCAGCCCGGAAGGCCTCGCTGGGACCGAGGATGTCCGCCTCCGTGACAGGCGGTAGTGCATCGCCGGGCTGGGTGAACAGGTCGCCGCAGAGCAGCGTGCCGGTGGTGTGCTCCATCAGGAAGCCGCACTCCCAGGCGTGGGGCAGGTGCGGCGTGTCGAGCCACTTGACGGTGTGCGTCCCCAGGCAGACCTGCTCGCCGTCCGACAAGGCGCGGGGCGGGCGGTCGGCCACGTCGTCGACGGAGACCATCGCGGCGACCGCTCCGCACAGCGGGGCGGCCTCGGGTGCGACGGCGAGCCACTCGTTGAGCGACCCGCACTCGTCTGCCTCGAAGTGCGAGAAGGCGACGTGGCGCAG
>JAJFFA010000502.1 GCA_021776885.1 Planctomycetota bacterium | reverse complement strand
GGATCAAGCAGTACGGCATCCGCCTGGGCTCGCTGAACATGCTGGGAGGCCCCGGGGCCAGCCTCGAGGACGAGCTCGAGACCGTGCGCCTGAACATCAAGTGCAAGGTCGATCACCCGCTGGTGTCGATCATGCAGCCCTACCCGATGTTCGACATCGAGGACATGACCAAGGAGATGGGTTACGCCGTCGCGGCGTACGACGACTTCCCGGTCAAGTTCAACCGCACGAGCTCGATCGAGTTCGAGAACAAGCGCGAGATCGAGAACCTGCACAAGCTCTTCCCGATCGTGGTGCGCCACAGCTGGCTGATGCCGCTCGTTCCGCGCCTGATCCGCTGGACCTGGCTCTCGAAGCTGTACCTGGTCGCGTACATGCTGTTCAGCGAGTACATGGTCGCCGAGCAGGCCAAGCTCTACGCCCACGCCCAGGGACTCTCCGGCCCGCGCTACTGGGCCTGGGTCGACTTCACGCGGCGCATCTTCACCAAGGGCACGTTGCGCATCTACGAGAACGTGTTCGGCAAGGCCGCGCAGCGCATGGCCCTCTCGCTGCAGATGGGCGACGAGCGCGTCATCGCCCACATGGACTGACGCACCTTGGCCTCCGGCGGCGGACGACTGCTGTTTCGTTTGGTCGTCTCCGCCGCGGCGACCCTGGTCGCGCTGGCCCTGGCCAATGCCTGGGCCGCGCGCTATCAGCCGGTCAAGCAGCTCCTGTTCCAGCTCGACGACGAGCTCCTGCACGAGACGCTCCCGGGGGCGCGCCGGCTGCTCCTGATGCCCGCCATCGTCGGCGGAGAGCGCGTCCTGACCGAGCTGGGCCCCGAGGGCTATCGCGGGCCGGCCCTGCGCTCGCCCAAGTCGGCGCAGCGCGTGGTGGTGGCCGGCGACTCCCTGGTCCTGGCCGAGAACGTCGTCCGGCGCGAGACCTTCGTCGCGCGCCTGGGTGGCGCCCTGGCGCAGCTCTCCGATGCAGCGCCCGAGATGGTCAACGCAGGGGTCTCCGGCTACGGCCCGGACCAGACCCTGCTGCGCTTCGAGCGCGACGCGGGGCTCCTCGACGCAGACCTGTGCGTCCTGGTCCTGTGCGCCAACAACGACTTCGGCGACCTGATCCGGAACAAGATCTTCCGCCTCGACGCGCAGGGCGAGCTGGTGCGTGGCCAGTACCGGCTGCACGAGCGGCTGCGCGAGATGTTCGCGGGCTGGGAGCAGGAGGCGCGCGAGCCGGCCCTGCTGCGCCTGTACCGGTCGGCGCGCGAGTCCCGCGCCCAGGAGCAGGCCCTGGCCGCCAGCGTCGGGGCGCAGCGACCGCCGTACATCCAGGAGTATCTGGCCGCCGCGCGCGGTGAGTACCAGGACTACGCCTCGGGCAACCCGGACGTCTACTCGCTCTTCCGCGACTACTACGACGTCGACATCGCGCTCTACCCCGCCTGGCCCAGCGCCCAGGAGAAGCGACGCCTGATGCGCGCGGTGCTGGGCCGCTTTCGGGACCTCTGCGCCGAGCGCGGGGTCGAGTTCTTCGTGCTCGTCGTTCCGTCGGCGGTCGACCTGTGCGCGGACTTCGAGATCCGCGTCGAGCGCGAGCGCTACCCCTGGTACTCACCCGCCGTGCTCAGCGCGAGCTACGTGGGCATCTGTCAGGAGCTGGGCATCGCGCACCACGACCTCTACGACGACTTCGTCGCGGCGGGGCCGCAGGGCCTGTTCGTGGGGCATGACGACATCCACTGGAACGCTGCCGGTCAGGCGCTGGCGGCGGGGGTCGTCGCGGGCCTGATCGAGCCGCTGCTCTGAGCGCCGTGGGCCAGGCTCCGGGCTGTCCGGGACGGCGCTGAGCGCTCCGCAGCCGCCGGGGGTTGCCCCGTGGCCCTGGAGGCGCGGGCTGGTACGCCCGACAGGATTCGAACCTGTGACCTTTCGCTCCGGAGGCGAACGCTCTATCCAGCTGAGCTACGGGCGCGGCCGAGCCCGGAATCCTAGCAGGAATGGCCCCCGAAGCCCCCCAGGGGCGGGGCGGAAAGCGGGTTACCTTGACGAAACTCAAGGATTGGTCCAACCTAGTACCTCCCGGCTGGCAACCGACCTCCCCTGGAAGGGATCACTATGCAAGAACCCTCTCGCTCTAGCCTCTCTGCCCGCGCGCTCCGCTCGCTCGCCGACGTCACCGTCGCCGTGCTTCCGGCGGCGGCTGTGGCAGGCGTCGCGCTCTGGGCGTGGCAGCCGGGCGAGCTGGCAGCGCAGGTCACGAACTCGCTGGACGCTGACGCCGACGGCCTGGTCGATAGCCAGGAGCCCGTGCTCGGCACCTCCTTCCTGGATCCGGACACGGACGCGGACGGCTACTTCGACGCCGAGGAGCTGGCACGGCAATCGTTCCCGCTCGACGTGCTGAGCGTGCCCGCTGCGCGCCAGATCTCGGTCGGCATGAGCGCCCGCGGTGAGGGTGAGTCGGTGCGCATGGTGGCCGCCCTCTACACCATGGACGGGCGCCTCGCGAACAAGAACCTGCGCTTCGGCGCGGCGGCCGGCGGGCGGCTGGTCAACTTCCCCGTGAACCAGGTCCTCGCCAACTCGACGATTCAGCGCGTCGCCGCCTCGGACGGCACGCAATTGCTGATTCTGGAGTGGGACATCTCGCCCCGTATCGTGCACCAGTTCGGCTACGTCTCGTTCTTCGTCGCCCTGGGCGACGACGATGACCCGAACTATCCCTACCAGTCGGCGGCGACCGTCGACCTGGCGTCGGACAGTGGCGTCGTGGTCATCGCGCGCACCGACGCGGCCAACGTCGGCCCGGGCGGCGTGTTCACCGTCCAGAGCCAGAACTCGGGTCACAGCCTGAACCAGCCCATCCTGTCCAGCGGCGGCGGCGGCGGAAACGGCAACGGGATCCCGAGTGATTGGGAGTCGGGCGAGATCTGCTCGCAGAACTCCTCCGCCGTCGGTTCGTCCGGCGCCCTCGTGACCAACGAGGTGACCTCCGCGGACTGCGTCAGCGGCTACGACTCCTACTGCTCGTCGCAGTGCAGCTCGTCCGTCGGCTCGACATTCCAGACCATCGATCCCGTCGCCCTCATCGGAGGCTGACGCCGGACCCTTCCTCCCCGCCCCACGACACGCGAGTGCCTGCCCGCATCTGCCGTCTCTTTTCCCTACCCGGAGGAGGCGGTTGATTCGTATCTCCGCCGGGCCGACGTCCGGGTCCGACGACCGCGGCCGTGGGCTGCCCAGGTGGCGAAACGAGTCCCCCTGGAGGGCTTCCCAGGAGTCCGTAAATAGGTGTGAATGAGGGAACCGAGCGTCCTGTCGACCCGTCCTAGCAACCCTGATGTCCCGTTCCCGCCACGTAGACCCTGACCGCAGCCTCGTGCTCGCCTGCCAGATGACCCCGCCCAAGGGGTTTCAGGGCGCGTTCCGCCGGCTGTACGAGCAGTACAAGGACCGGGTCTACAACGTCTGCTATCGAATCACGGGGAACGCGACGGACGCCCTGGACTCTTCCCAGGAGACCTTCGGGATCATCTTCCGGAAGATCCGCGAGTTCCGTTTCGAGTCGAAGTTCTCGAGCTGGGTCTATCGCATCGCGGTCAACGCGAGCATCGACCTCAAGCGGCGCTCCGGTTCGAAGTCCATGACGTCTCTCGAGTCCCTCCAGGGCGCCTCGCCCAAGGAAGGGACACGGGTCGAGTTTCGTGACGATCAAACGGAGCCGCCGATGAACGCGGCCTCGCGTCACGAACTCGAAGAAGAGATTCAACAGGCCATCACCCGCTTGAGTCCGAAGATGCGCGCGATCACCGTGCTGCGCTACGTGGAGTGTCTCTCCTACGAAGAGATCGCCGAGGCACTCGGCGTCTCTTTGGGCACGGTCAAGTCACGCTTGTCTCGGGCGCATGCCGCCCTGGATCGAGAGCTCTCGCCGGTTCTCGACCGACACCTCCTGCGCTGATCCTCCGCTCCTCGACATGGATTGCCGAACTTTCAACGACCACGCTCTCGAGCGCGTCCCCCGGGTCGACCCGGTGACGCGTCGCGTGCGAGGGTTCGGTCCGTCCGGCTCGGTCGACCTGGCGGCGGAGGCACGGGTCCATCTCGACTCGTGTGCACGATGCGTAGCCGCGTGGCGTCGGATGCGTGCCCAGGCCAAGGCCTTGGGTTCGCTCTCTCGCGCCGGGGCGCCCCGAGATCTGGACGGGCGAGTGGTGGCCTCCATTCAAGCCGGCTATCGGCAGGACCGCGCGGTGGTTGCCCTGGCTCGACTCGAGCCCAAGGAGGCCCCGATCGAGCTACAGCGCCACGTGCGCAGGCAGCTAGCGCTCTTCTCCGCCCCCGACATCCTGCGTCGGCTGGTCGAGGAGGAGATGGCCGCTCCTGACAAGGCGTTGGCCAAGCGCTACGCCGGCCGGCTCGACCGCGTCGCGGCTCCCGATGCCCTGAGCGAGGCGGTCGAGAATCTGGTCGAGAGCGCGTCCCTGGACGCGGACGCTGATGCCGGCCCCGGAGGCCGCTTCGCGGACGGTCCCGGCGCCGTGTTCGTCCTGGCTGCGGCCTCGACCCTGGCGCTGCTGGTCCTGGCCATCGTCTGGGCCCTGCCCGGCTGGGACCGCGGCCTGAACGAGGTCGATCAGCGCGAGACCCTGGCCCGCGCCGGCTACTCCTTCGAGATCGTCCACGACCCGTCCCTGGATGCCGTCGATCCGCGCAGCGCTGCCCTGGTCGATTCGATGCTCGATGGCCTCCTGACCGGAGTGGTTCGTTGAAGCTCGGGCGCGGATCGCTCGCTCTGCGGTTCGGCCTCCTGGCTGTCCTCGCAGCTTGCTCCGCGGCCTCCGCCTGCAGCGGCAGGGTGCAGGCGTCGACCGAGAACGACATCGACGCGGACCACGGGACCGAGTCCGTCGAGGTCGCGACGCCCAGCCCCGGGATTCTGCGCGCGATGCTCACTGCGCCCTTCGAGACGCAGTACGGCGGTACCCGCAAGATCGAGTACTTCTTCGACATCGACGGGCAGGTCCAGAACCTGGCGTACCGCGAGGAAGTCCTGGCCGACGGCTCGGGCGCCTTCGAGGTCAACGCCACCGAGGTGCTCTCTGCTCATCCGCAGCCGGACCTGTTCCTGATGCTGCAGCGCGTGCGGCAGGGCTTCGTCTACCGCATGCGCGACTTCCAGCTGCGCGACCTGCGACTGTTCCGAAGCAACTACAGCGTCGAGGTGATCGGCAATGCGCCGGTGGCCGGCGTCGACTGCGTGGTGCTACGCGTCGAGCGCCTGGTCCTTCCGGATGGCGACCACCTGGTGCACGTCGACCCTGAGACCGGGTTGGTCCTGCGCTGGGAAGACCGCACGGCCGGCGGAAGCGTCCGTGGTCGGATGCAGTTCGAGTCCTATACCCGCACCCCCGACCTCACCGGCGCGGTCCTCAGCGAGGGGCGCTACGACTCGCGCCGGATCAACCTGTCCCTGTCGGACGCTTCCGAGGTCGGCTTCGAGCTGCTGCGCCCGAGCCTGCCGCCCAGCGGGTACCGACTGGAAGAGTCGAGCGTGCTCGTCGACGACCTGGGCGACAAGTGGGTGCGCAGCTACTACACCGACGGCGTGCAGCGCGTCGCCTTCATGCACCGCGGTGCGCCGGTCTCGCCCATGCCCGGTCCCGGCCCCGGTTTCGAGGGTGCGATCCCCAGCGGCGAGGGTGTCGTGCGGGAGAGCCACCTGGGCCCCTGGACCATCGTGACCGGTCGGGTCGGCGATCAGCACGTGATCCTGATGGGCCGGGTCCCCGCGGACGAGCTGTACCAGATGCTCCAGTCCGCGCTCTAGACCGCTCGGCCTTCCTGAAGAGCTGGCCCGGGCGCAGGCCCTTGGGATCCGTATCCCTCCTGGCGCCGCGCGGCGCGCTGGGGTCGAATGTCGCCGGCGATGGGCGCAGACGACCGATCGGATGACGGCGCGCTCTCGATCTTGCTCGAGGGGCTGACGAAGAGCTACTCCCTGCCCGGGGGCGGAGAGCATCTGGCTCTGGACGGCGTGGACCTCGCCGTGCGACGTGGCGAGACCCTGGGCCTGATCGGGGCGAGCGGTAGCGGGAAGACCACACTGCTGCGCTCGATCAACCGCCTGATCGAGCCGACCCGCGGGCGGGTGCTGGTCGAGGGCC
>JAJFFA010000501.1 GCA_021776885.1 Planctomycetota bacterium | reverse complement strand
CGCCGACCGAGCCGATCAGCGCGCGGTCGCCCGAGAGCTCCAGCGCACGGCCGAAGCGGTCTCCCTGCGCTGCGTTGCTCGCCGTCAGCTTCGTCGTCTGGTTCCAGACGCCGCCGCTGCGCTCGAAGACGTAGGCGGCGCCGGCGCTGCTGCCGAGGTCGTCCGCGCCGACCGCGCTGATCAGGGAGCGCGGCCCGTCGATCGAGACCTCGCCCCCGAACAGGTCACCGTCCTGTCCGTCGCTGGCACACAGCAGCGTCGGCTGGTCCCACTGGGACCCGAGGCGCTCGTAGGCGTAGACGCAGCCCGAGTCCGGCAGCGTGCCGTCGCCCTGCGAGATCCCGACCAGGGCCAGATTGCTCGAGACGCTCACCGCGGGCCCGACGAACTCCTCGTCCACGGGCAACAGGGCCTGGTCCTCGCGCGTCTCGCCCGGGCCGGATGAGGTCGACGTGTCCGCGAACAGGACCTGGAAGAACGAGGCGTAGGGGTTGCTGCCATTCGCGCTGCATCCGCCGAAGAAGAAGCAGCCCGAAGTGCCGGTCGAGCTCTGCAGCCAGAAGAAGTCGTTCGTGCCCAGGCCGGTGCGGTTCGTGGCGCCCGGGTTGTTGTAGTACGTGCCCTCCCCCGGCGCCGCGCTGGTGGGAGCGCACGAACCGGCGACCATCGGACCGCCGGGCCCGCCCGCGACGTTGCTCATGCGGAAGCTCCAGCCGAACTTGTCCTCGGGTCCGCCCGCGTCGAAGGCGCCGTCGACGTCAGCGCTCAGCGCGAACTCGAGCGTCGTGTTCTCGAGGTCGACGGTCACGATCCAGCAGGACAGCACGCCCGACGTGCTGGAGGCGGGGAAGCCGGCGCCGAGGGAGTCGAAGGTGGCGACGACGCCCGACGAGCTGGCCTGGGGCGAGACGCACTCGGCGTAGTCCTCGTAGTACTCGAGCGCGATGTGCAGGTTGGCCGCGGTCTGCCGCGTGCAGTAGGCGATCTGGAAGCCGTTGACGAGGTAGACGTCGGTGCTCCCCGTGTTCGGCGCGGGCGACGCGGTCCCGGGAAGCCGGCCGTGGTCGATCACCCGATCGCCCTCCCGCGCGTCGTGGAAGAAGCCCGTGAGCGCGTCGTTGGCGTAGACGACCGAGGGTCCGAAGCTCGCCTGCGGACCGCGCGGGTAGCTCCAGCCGCCGCTGGCGACGTGGTAGGTCGCCGTGCGCACGGGCGCAGTGCCGATCGGACTTGCGGCCAGGCTGCGCTGCGCGCCGGCCGTGCCGCACAGCGCCAGGGTGACGAGCAGGCTCCGGGAGCCGGCGATGAGGATGGTGTTCAGGTTCTTCACGTGGCTTCTCCTACGAGGCAAGCAGCGCGGCGAGCGCCGTTTCGAGGGCTGTCTCTTGGCAGTCGTAGCTGCTGTCGCTCGAGAGGTCGTCGAGCTCGAACGGGTCCACGGGCGTTCCGCTGCCGTCCTCGAGCCGGTAGAGCTGGATGTCAAAGCCCGTTCCGGCGGCGTTGTAGCGCTTGATGATCTTGTAGCGACCGGCGGGCACCGAGCCGCATGCGGGCAGGCGCTTCGAGTAGCCGATGTCGTTGAAGTTCTTCTTGGAGCGCAGGCCGCTGATCGGCGTGTAGTCGCCGTTCGGCGCGAACAGGTGCGAGAGCACTTCGTCGCGCACCTCGGCCACCTCGCCGCGCAGCACCGGACCCTGGTCGACGCCGTGGACGCTGCCGGCCGGCTCGCCGATCAGGGCGGCAATCGTGGGGTAGACGTCGACGAGGTGGAACAGGGCGTCCGTCGTCGTGCCGCGCATGTGCTGAGGCACACCGGCTCCGGCGATGACGAGGGGTACGCGCGTGCCGCCCTCGTACACGTCCTTCTTGAAGCGGTTGCCGGCGTCCTCGTGCAGCAGCGCCTCGGCGATGGCGCCCAGGGAGATGCTCGGGTCCGCGGCCTTGGCCTCGGCGGCCTTCTCGAAGATCAGCTTCGGGCCGCCGTTGTCGCTCGTGAACACGATCATCGTGCGCTCCAGGCGGCCGGAGTCCTCGAGCGCGTCGAGCACCTCGCCGAGCTTGAGGTCCATGTACTCGAGGGCGGCCTGGAAGGCGTGCCAGGCGGTCGGCCCGCAGTCGCCGGAGCGGACGGTCTCGACGGGCAGCCGCGCCGGCGCACCGACCAGGTCGAGGTTGGTCAGGAGCAGGGAGCGCACCTCCGTGTCGGCCAGGCTGCCCTCGAACGTCACGCTGACCGTGCCCGGCAGCGGGCCGCCGTCCACCACGACGTCGTCGATGTTCGAGAGCGCTTCCAGCGCCGCCTCCAGTTCGAGATTCGTGGCGTCGTAGTCGATCGGAGCCGTCGTCTGGCCCATGAAGCGCGCCTCGAACGTCCCGCCGCTGGCGCCCTGCAGGTCGAACGACTGGATCTCGTCGACCAGGTGGTACTCGGGGGTGGCCACACCCTGGTCGGGCGGGTCCTGGAAGATGGCGTGGTCCGTATTCGGCCACAGGGACGCGAGCCAGGGCTGGGGAGCGTCGACGACAAACTCCTTCGCGTCGTTGAACTGGATCTCGGCGGTGTAGTACTCCGCGCTCAGGTCGCCGCACTTCTGCGCGGGGTCGATGATCTCGTCGATCACCCCGTTGGAGTTCTTGATCCAGTGGTAGTGGCTGCCCGAGAGGCGCTGAACCGCCTCGACGAACGGCAGCGGCGGGACGGGCGGGTTGTGGAACGAGCTCTTGTACTCGTCCCAGTGACCGGCGGCAGGGATGTGACTCCAGCCTGACCCGGCGAACTCTACGCCGGAGTTCCAGGCCGCGAGGTGCCACTTGCCGAAGTGGCCCGAGCGGAAACCGGCGGGTCGGACCAGCTCGGCCAGGGTGGGCACGTCAAAGGGGGCGTCGCCGAACTCGAGGATGATGTGGGCCGGAGCCGGGTCGATGTCGGTGTGCGGCACACCTCCAAATCCGTTGCCGTGGGGGTACAGGCCGGTCAGGATCGAGGCGCGCGAAGGGGTGCAAGCCGAGTTGGCGTACGCGTTCAGGAACGTCACGCCCCGCTCGGCCAGGCGCTGCAGGTTCGGCGCTTGCACGAACAGGTTGGTTCCGTTGATCGGATCGTTCGCCTTGTTCGCGGGACTGAACGGCGCATCGAGCACGAAGGGTGCGGCAGCGCCGAACTGCTCGTAGAAGTACGGCGGCACGTCGTCGAGCATGATGACCAGGATGTTCGGCGCGCGCCGAGCGGGCCCGCGCGAGCCGTGGCTGCCGGCGTCCCCGATGGTCACGGTCTGCAGCGGCGTGAGGGCCAGGGCAGGTCCACCGAGCGCGAGGGCGGCTGTGAGAAGCGAACCGGACAGGGTCACATGGGGAATGCTCATGACGAACTTCCTTGTCGTGGGTGGGCAGGCGTTCCGTGGTGGAGCGCGTAGGACGAAACGAGGCCCCCGATTGAGCGCCCGATTCCGGAGATTCTTGGTGTGCGCGTCCCGTTCGCGATCCGGCTTCGTAGCCCGCCGCGCAGCCGTTCGAGTCGGCGTGACCTATGCGAGTTCATGGATCTGTCCGTCAGCGAGCCGCGCGCTCCTCCCCTACGGAGGAACGGCACGTCGGCGCACGTGGACCCTTGGGACGGCGGCCACGGATCTCTGACGCGATCCGTATTTTTCTGCCTGTGGGCCAGCAGCGCTGCGGGGCACGCCTACGAAATGCGATCTGGCGTGTCTCTCCGGCCGAGAACCGACGGGCGTCCCGCCCCCGGCACCGGCACGCCGTGACCCTCGACACCACGACTCCGTACTGCGCTTGCGCCAGCGACAGAGCGTCTTCCGTCCCCGAACGGCACGTCCAGGGGCTCGCCGGGTCGCCAGGTCGTCGCAGGGCCGCGGTCGACCCGGAGCGCGCAGCGGCGCTCCACAGTCGGGTCCGCGACCCCGCGCGTCACATCACTGGAATGCGATGTTCAGGGCGTCCGAGAGGTTGAAGCCGGCGGCCATGCCCGGGTTGTCCCGGTACCAGCACTGGAAGTTCAGGTCGGCCCCCGGAACGATGCGCGTGGAGTGGGCCGGGAGGGTCAGGTCGACCGAGATGACGATCTGGTTGTTGGTCGACGCCGTCGGAGGCTGGACCCGCTGGGTCGCGCCACCGGTGCAGCGGAAGCCGTCACCGAAGGGCGCCTGGATCTGGGTCGTGCCGTAGAAGACGATGCCGAAGCCCTGGGGCGAGCCGCTCGCCGTGAAGGTCAGGTCGTTGTCCGCGACCACGCTGCTCCCGTCCGCGGAGAGCGACGCGCCGCTGGCGCTGAAGGAGTTGGGCGCGGCGACGCAGTAGCGCGTCCCCAGGCCCGGGTCGAAACCCTCCTCGCCCTGGATCTCGAGCACGTCGAGGTCCGCCCCCAGCAGGCTGAAGGTCGACAGGCGATCGATGTTCGCGCTGGCACTGTTCGCCAAGAGGCGCACCTCGTCCCCCATCAGGCCTGCGCCGCCCACCGGTGTGAACAGGGCCAGACGGTCCAGATCGATCACGAAGCAGGGCGGGTACGGCAGCACCTTGCCCACGGCGCGGATCGACGGCGGGCCCGCCGGGCCCGGGTCGACCGTGCCGACCACGCCCCCACCGGGCACGACCGCCGTGCCGACCAGGGTGCCGTTGTCGAAGACCTCGATGCGCACGTCACCCGAGCCGATGGGCGAGAAGTCGGCCGAGGCCTGCACCATGCCGTTGTTGTTCTGGCAGCCCGCGCTGCCCAGGTTCGAGTTCGGCGTTCCGCCGAAGGTGCCCGTGGCTCCGGCGAAGATGCCGCTGCCCGGGGTGGCCAGGGAGACGGGCTCCAGCTCGCACTTGAAGCCCGTGTCGGTGTCGCCGAGGTCGATCGAGACCCCGTCACAGCCGCTCGAGCCCAGGTTGCTGACCTTCAAGCGCGTGCCCCCGGGGCTCAGCTCCGCATCGCCCACGGCGAAGTGGGCGCGCTCGAAGATGCCCACGCCGTGCCGACCCAGACTGGCCAGGGGCAGGTCGGGATCCCAGGTCGGGCAGAGGGCGGTCAAGACCAGCTCCTCGAGGGCGCCGGCGGGCTGGGTCGCGCCCTCCGCCGTCAACACCATGCGGTCGGCCTGGAGCGTGGGGCCGCCGGGGATCGTCACCGGGATCGCCGTGGGGAAGTCGATGCGGATGAAGGCCGGTCCGCCGATGGGCGGAGCGCCGCAGGTCCCGACGCACGAGGGCGGCGGCGGGAAGATGCAGCCGGGACCGGACTGGCCAGCCTGGCTGAAGACCGGGCTTCCGCCCAGGAACAGCTCGACCGTGTGGGTCGAGGCGCCCAGGGGCGAGAAGTCGGGCTCGATCTGGATCTCGGGCGTGGGTGAGTTGAGCGCGGTGGCGCGCAGGGTCGAGAGGGTGCGTCCGCTCTGTCCCCCGACCTGGCCCGTGGCCGTCGCCAGACAGCCCAGCCCGGGGGGCAGGACCGCAGGCAGGAAGGTCAGCTCGCCGGTCAGGAAGTTCGGCGTCTCGCCCAGGTCGATGCTGACGCCGTCGCAGCCGCTGGAGCCGATGTTGGACACGACCAGGGTGCCCCCCGAGGTGTCGAGGCGGGCCCCGCCGACGTCGCGGTGGGTCAGGCCGGCGAAGCGCGTGCGGTCACGCTCGTCGTCCGCCTGGAAGGCGGACAGGTCGACCCCCTGCACGTCGAAGCGCGACAGGCTGTCGATGCTACCCATGGTCCCTGCCGCCAGGAGGCGCACACAGTCGAACTGGAAGCTCTGGGTCGAGCCCGTGGGCGTGAACACGCCGGGGGGATCGACCAGGACCACGAAGCAGGGCGGGTCCGGGGGCAGCTTGCCGCAGCCCGTGATGCGCGGCGGCCCGAGGGGCCCCTGGGTGACCGTGCCCACGGTCCCGAAGGGCACGCTCTCCGTGCCCTGGAACTGGCCTTGGAAATAGGCCTCGATACGCACTCCGGAGGCGCCGAGGGTGCTGAAGTCGGCGAAGGCCTGGACCATGCCGCCGTTGTTCATGCAGCCCGCGGTGCCCAGGGACGTGCCCGGGCTGCCGTTGAAGCGCCCCACCGCCTCGACGGTGATGCCCGTGCCCGGCACGGACAGGTCGACCGGAGCCAGCTCGACCTCGAAGCCCTCGTCGGTGTCGCCCAGGTCGATCGAGACCCCGTCCTTGCCGGAGGAGCCGATGTTCGAGATGGTCAGGTGCCCACTGCTGCTGGACTGGAGCGTGGCCGCACCGATCGAGCGGTGGTCGCGGTCGAACAGGCGCAGGGCCTCGTCCAGGATCGTGAACATCGGAATGTCCGCGGCGCGCAGGTCGACCCTCGAGATGAAGTCGACGAGGAGGGTGGGGTTGTCCGGGGTCAGGACCAGGGTGTCCGCCTGGATCGTCGGGCCGCCGGGGATCGTCACCGGCAGCGGACCGGCGGGGAAGCGCAGCACCGTTCCGGGACTGCCGCCGGGCAGGGTCCCGCAGCTCCCGAGGCAGCTCGGGGGCAGGGGGAAGCGACAGCCGGGCCCCGTGTTGCCGGACTGCTGGAACACGGGCATCCCGCCCAGGAACAACTGCACCGTCGAGCTGCTGGCGCCGATGGGACTGAAGTCGGGCGTGATCTGGATCTCGCCTCCGGGCACGGCCTGGCCCTGGAGCGTGGAGACGACCCGCCCGGTCAGGCCGCTGACCTGGCCGAAGGCGGTCGCCAGGCAGGACGCACTCTGGGGCAGGTTGGCCGGAACGACGAGCTCGCCGGTGGCGACCTCGCCGATCTCACCCAGGTCGATGCTGACCCCGTCGCAGCCGCTGGAGCCGATGTTCGAGACCACCAGTCCCCCGTCGCGGCGCAGACCGCTCTGCCCCAGGGTGACGTGGTCGAGCCCGAAGATCGTGGTCTGGCCGGGCTGACAGACCGAGTTTTGTGCGCCGGCCGTACTCGGCTCCGTGGTGTTCACCGCAGGGTCAAAGTCCAGGAACGAGGCGCCGCACCAGCCGTTGGGGAAGTCCGCGCCGCGGTAGATCCCGGCGGGGAAGAAGCTGCCGTCCGGACCGATGGGCGTTGCACCGTCGTAGACCGTGTCGGTCGCCGGAAAGCCGCCGTCGACCATGGCGACCAGGTCCAGCACGGTGGACATGTTCGGAATCACCGTCGTGTTCGGGCCGTTCGAGACGTCCGTCCCGAGCAGCCCCGAGATCGCCCCGGGGTTGGTGGTCTGCACCAGGTAGAGGGTCTCGGTCCCGTTCTCGATGGTGTTCGAGCTGCCGATGACGAGGTCGACCGCGGGCACGGCAGCGTCCCCGAGCACGAAGTAGCCATCGACGGGGATCGACTGGCCGCTGAGGTCGAAGACCCGGTCGAGGGTCCCGGCCCCGGCCCCGTCCCCTTCGACCACGAGCACCAAGTGCCCATCGAGGGGCGACCCGGGAGGGCCGAGCAGTTCGATGAACTCCATGTCATCCGTCCCGGTGTGGGACGCGTAGATTTCATTCAGCACGGCGGTGTTCTGGGCGTACGAAACGCTTCCGAGCACTCCCGCAATGACGACGTAGGCAGCGTGGTCAAGCAGTCTCATGGATATCTCCTCCTATGGAGCCACGGGTGACTCGG
>JAJFFA010000051.1 GCA_021776885.1 Planctomycetota bacterium | reverse complement strand
CCGTGCGACCCCGGTGATCGTGCCGCCGGTGCCGGCCGCGCAGACGAAGTAGTCGAACTGGCCCCCGCCGGTCTGCTCCAGGATCTCGCCCGCCGTCTCGTGGTAGTGCGCGTCCGGGTTGTCCGCGTTGGAGTACTGGTCGAGGATGTGGCTGTTGGGCAGGATCGAGTGCAGCTGCTTGGCCACACCGATGTGGCTCTCGGGATCGTCGAAGGCCGCCTCGGTCGGCGTGCGGATGATCTCGGCGCCGAGGGCCTCGAGCACGACCTGCTTCTCGTGGCTCATCTTCTCGGGCATCGTGATGATCATCCGGTAGCCCTTGACCGCCGCGGCCAGGGCCATGCCGATGCCCGTGTTGCCGCTGGTCGGCTCGATCAAGGTGTCGCCGGGCTTGATGCGACCCGAGCGCTCGGCCTGCTCGACCATGCGCCGGCCGATGCGGTCCTTGACCGACCCTCCGGCGTTGAGGAATTCGCACTTGGCGTAGAAGGTGCAGCCGGTCTCCTTGCCCACCTGGTTGAGGCGCCCGAGCGGGGTCTGGCCGATGGCCTCGAGGATCGAATCGAGAATGGGCGCCACGTGGGTTTCTCCGTGTCGGAAGGGGGGGGCAGTCTCGCGCGCATTCTAGGCCTCTGGCCTAAGATGGAAGAGGACCTGCGTGGGAAGCCCCGAAGAAGCGGAGAAACTCCATGTCGACCCTCGCCCTGATCCTGGCCCTCGCCCAGCAGACCTCCGTCCCGCCGACCTACGAGCCGCGGCTCCTGGTGACCACGGCCCAGAATGGCGTGGCCGGGGAGACCGTGGCCCTGCCCCTCAGCGCTGCGGGCACAGCGACGCCCCTGCCCCTGGCCCTGAGCCCCGAGTCCATCGCCCGCACCTTCGGTGACCGGCACTGGATCGTCGACCGCGACCTGGGCCGGCTCTCGGTCGTCTCGGCCCGCGACGGGGCGCTGCTCGCGACCCACGATCTGGGCGCCGGGGTCGAGCCGGTGGACGTGATCGTGATCGGGCCGCGACGCGTCTACGTCAGCGATCGAGCGGGCAGCGCGCTCCTGCGCCTCGACCCCACGACGGGCAGCGTGACCCCGGTCGTCGACCTCGCACCCCTGGCCGACGCCGACGGCAACCCGGACATGGCGCGCATGGAGCGCGACGGAGCGCGCCTCTTCGTGCAGCTCCAGCGCCTCGATGCGAACCAGGTCGACGTGGCGCCCGCGCAGCTCGCGGTGGTCGACTGGACCAGCGAGACCCTGCTCGACGTGGATCCCGGCCAGGCCGGCGTACAGGGCATCGAGCTCTTCGGCCGCAAGCCCGCCCACGCCTTCGTGATCGACCGCGCGGCCCGGCGCCTGTTCGTCAGCGCGGCCGGCGAGCTGCACACGACCGGCGGGCTCGAGCTGGTCGACCTCGACGCCCTGAGCAGCCTGGGCTTCATCCTCTCCGAGCGCGAGCTGGGGCACCTCTCGGCCTTCGTGATCGTCTCGCCCGAGCTGGCCTACGTCGTGGGCCACACGGACTTCGCCTTCTCGTCGCACCTGTGGGCCTTCTCGCCGCGCACGGGCCAGTTCATCTCCGAGCACCACGTCAGCTTCGGCGGCGTCGACTCGCTGGCCTACGACCGCGGGACGGGACTCCTGTTCTGGCCGGAGCCTGCGAACTTCGGCGGCGGCGCCCACGGCATCCACGTCTTCGATGCGGCCACCGGCACGCGCCTGACCGCCGACCCGATCGCCACGGGCCTGGCGCCCATCGACGTGCACGTGGCGCGACCGGCCCCGCTGTCCGCGCGCGAGCCGCGCTGAGGGGCGGCTCGGCC
This sequence comes from Planctomycetota bacterium, assembly GCA_021776885.1. Lineage (GTDB taxonomy): Bacteria > Planctomycetota > UBA1135 > UBA1135 > JAJFFA01. The sequence continues at coordinate 1,252 of JAJFFA010000051.1, read as the reverse complement.
CGGCGCCGGCGAAGCGCCCGGGTTTTCGAGCCTTGGATGCCTCCATTCCGTGGCCCCGGCCATACGGGAGGCACCCGGCTCGAAACCCCTATTCGCTTCGCCCCATGTCGACTCTTCGCCTGGCTCCTGTCCTCGCCCTCCCCCTTCTCCTCTGTGCCGCGCCACCCAGCGCGGCCTCCGGCTCGACCTGCGTCCGCGGCCGGGTCTGGGTCGACCTCGACCGCGACGGACGGCAGGGGCCCGGCGAGAGCGGGCTGGCCGGGGTCGAGGTGACCCTGCTCGATGCCTACGCCCTGCCCCTCGGCGGGCTGGCCCCGGTCGAGACCGACGCCCAGGGCGACTACGCCTTCGACGTGGCCCCGGGCGAGTACCGCGTCGCCTTCGAGCGCCCCGAGGGCTACCGCTTCACGGGCTCCGAGGTCGGCAGCCGCGACGCCCAGGGCCTTCCGATCACGGCGGACAGCGCCGCGGACGACAGCGACCTGAACCTGTCCAACGGCTACATCGACCCCGCGCGGCGCGGACCGCGCCCGACGGGCATGCGCTACGCCGAGCTCACGCGCATCGACGCGAACGGCGATCCCTGGCCGGTCAACACCTGGACCGTCTACCCCGCCCTGCAGCAACCCGCGGGCCCGCGCAGCACCGTGCGCGACCTGTACCGCGATGACGCCGTCGACCTCTCGAACAGCGTGGCGATGGTCAAGACCGCCCTGCAGGGTCAGTTCGGCGGTGACCCCGACGGCGTGCTGCCGGCGGACCCGGACAGCCTGCTGCTCGACACCCTGGCGCGGGTCGACGTGCCCCCCGCGACCGACGGCCCCTTCCCCATGGTCCTGCTCTCGTCGGGGCTGACGGGCAGCGTGGCGGACATGGTCGAGATGGCGGACCGCCTGGCCAGCCGCGGCTACGTGGCGATCTGCCTCGAGTCGAGCGCTTTCCACACGGTCATCGCCCTCGGCGAGCGCTTCAGCGCCAACGGCGGACCCTACGACCAGTCGGACTTCGACCACATCCCGCAGCTGGCCGGCACGGCCCTCAGCAGCCTGCTCGGCTTCGGCTACCAGCCCGACGGCTACATCACCGGGGCCTACCTGCAGAGCTTCGGTGTGCGCGAGATCATCCTGGCGGCCGACGCGGGGGCCACCCTCGATGCGGCCCAGGTCTGGAACGCGAGCGCCGGGCATCCCCTGGCCGGACTCCTCGACTTCGACCACGTGGGCTGGATCGGCTTCTCCGCCGGCGCGGGCAG
>JAJFFA010000006.1 GCA_021776885.1 Planctomycetota bacterium | reverse complement strand
CCCGCTGGCCGCGGAGCCGGCGGACCTGCCGCTGGCCTGGGAGTGGGCAGAGTTCCCGCACAGCGCGCGAGCCCTCTCCGACACCGTGCTGCGCGAGGGCTGGATCCTCTACCCCTTCCGCCTGACCTCCCTGAAGAACGTGCGCCGCTTCGACCTGGGCGTGCTCTTCCCGGCCGACTTCCGCGGGGCCCACCCCGAGGAGCCCGCCCGGGCGCGGATCGAGTTCCTGATGCGCGCCGGGCCGGGGGCCGACCTGCGCCTGGCCCTGCGCTACTTGAGGCCGCGGCCCGCGTCCGATCCCGTGGTGCGCGTCTCGACCCGAACCCTGGACGCCACGCACTCGCTCGAGGGGGAAGAGCGCCTCGTCGCGGACGACCGGGGCGAGGGAGTGGAGTCCGTACGCTGGGAGTGGACCCTGGCCTGGGCGCGGGTGGGGCAGTTCCTGCGGGTCTCGAGCCAGATCGAGCTGCTCTCTTCGGGTGGCGGACCCGTGCCCGGGCGAACGGGCGGGGATGCCCCGGATGCCCCGGGACGCGACGCCGCCCTGACCCGCGCCCTGGCCGCGGTGCAGCTCCTGGCCTGGGATCCGAGGCAAGGGCCGACGCGCCTGGTGTCCGTCACGGCCCCCGGGTCCGAGGCCGGCCCCCTCGCTGCGCGGCTCGAGCAAGAGCTGCTCTGGCCGGCCCTCGTGGGTCCGACCCTGCTCGGCGTGCCCCTGATCCTCCCCGATCAGGCACGCCTGGCCCCGGAGACCGACAGCGACCACTGCGATCTGACCGAGATCTCGGAGCTGCTCGAGCTGCGCACCGAGACCCTGACGCCGGCCGAGCGCAGCGAGATCGCCCGCGCGGGGGGGCTCGCCGCACGCATCGCCCTGCCCTCGGGTCCCGACCTGGCTCCGGGCCAGCGCGTGCGCATCCGCCCGCGGGACACACGAGTTGCCCGGGCCGACGCCCTGGACACCCTTCTGCGCGGCCGCGTGGCCATCGTCGAGGCCAACGAGACCGACTTCGAGGGGCAGCGCCACGTCGTGGTCACCCTCGAAGACGACCCCGGCCGCGACCTGGGACAGGCCGGCTTCCACGGCCACCGCTTCTTCTTCGCCCCCGCCGACCTGGAGGCTCTGTGAGCCTGCGAGCGCTCGTGGCGGGAGTCGGCAACATCTTCCTCGGCGACGATGCCTTCGGACCCGTCGTGGCCCGGCGCCTGGCGGCGTCGGGGCGCTTGCCGGCGGACTGCCGCGTCGTCGACTACGGCGTGCGCGGCTTCGACCTGGCCCTCGATCTCTGCGCTGACCTGGACCTGGCTCTGATCGTGGACTGTGTTCAGCGCGGCGCCGCAGCGGGCACGGTGGTCCTGCTCGAGCCGGGTGACGGCACGGAGGAGGGAGCGCAGCTCGGTGGGGAGCACGGCATGGACCTCTCTGCGGTCTTTCGCCATGCTGGCCGGATGGGCTGCAGCGCACGCAGACTGCTGATCGGTTGCGAGCCCGAGAGCCTGATCCCGGCAGCGCACGAGGGCGGGCTCTCGGACGTGGTGGAGGCCGCGGTCGGTCCCGCCTGCGACCTGATCGTCGAGCAGCTCGCCGTCCATGGCTGCCGCATCCCGGAGCAGCGGGCATGAGCAGCGACGAGTCCGCGCTCGAGGCCGTCGCGGCCCTGAGAGCCCTGGCCGACATCGGGGATGGTGTCCAGGCCGCCGAGGCGGCTCCGCAGGCCGAGGTCGAGGGCGAAGCGGACGCCGGCGCGGAGAGGGACCGCCTCGCCTACCTTCTCGACCGCCTACCGGCGGTGACCTTTTCCGCGGAGATCCGCGGTGGGCTGCGCGAGGTCTTCATCAGCCGCTACCTCGAGAAGCTCCTGGGGTACACGCCGAGCGAGTGGTTGAGCAGCCCGATCCTCTGGTACCAGCGCCTGCACCCCGAGGAGCGCGAGCGCTGGAACGTGGAGTTCGCGCGGGTCCTCGCGCTGGGAGAGACGGTCGAAGCGACCTACCGTTTCATGGCCCGGGACGACTCGGTGCGCTGGATCCGCGGCTCCGTCTCCATCCAGCGCGACAGCTCCGGGGCGCCGCGCTACGTCCAGGGGGTCGCGGTCGACGTGACGGAGCAGATGCTCGCGCAGCAGGAGGTCGAGCGCACGAACGCGTTGCTCGAGGAGCAGATGGAGCAAACCAGCCAGGCGAACGAGGAGCTGACCCGTGCCAACGACGAGCTGCGCAACCTGGCCTACGTCACCGCCCACGACCTGAAGGCCCCGGCGCGCGGGATCGCGCACCATCTGGAGTGGGTCGAGGAGGAGCTGCTCGAGGAGGTCGGCGAGCTCTCTCCAGCGGTTCGCGAGCACCTGGGCAAGATGCGCGTTCGTACCCAGCGCATGCAGGACATGATCCAGGGGCTCCTGGCCTACTCGCGCATCGGGCTGACGGCACCGCAACTCGAACACATCGATCTGCGCCAGTTCCTGGAGCAGATTTTCGAGGACCTCTCGGACGAGACTCCGATGCGCATGCGCTGTGAGTGTCGTGTTTCCAGCCTGAACGCCGACCCCGCCGAGCTGCGCATGGTGCTCTCCAATCTGATCTCCAACGCCAAGGATCACCACCCCGCGCCGGACAGGGGTCTGGTCGAGGTGCTGGTCGAGCCAGACGAGAGCCCCGTGGGCCGGCGCGCCTCGGCGGATCGCCGGCGCGCGCGCTTCGTGGTCACGGACAACGGCGCCGGGATCGATCCGCAGCACCACGTGCGTGTCTTCGAGATGTACCGCTCACTCACCGGGGGAACCGGAATCGGGCTGTCGATGGTCAAGAAGGCCGTCGAGTTGAAGGGCGGCAAGGTCGAGCTCACCTCCGAGCCCGGCGCAGGGGCGACGTTTGTCTTTACTTGGCCCCTTGGGCCGGAGCTGGAAGCCGATGAACACGCAGACGGGTAGCACGGTCATTCTGATCGTCGACGACGACGAGACAGACCGCGCCGCCCTGCGGCGCCTGCTCAAGAAGATGGGCGTCGCCAACACCGTGGTGGAGGCCGACGACGGCACCGTGGCGCTAGGCTACCTCAGCTCGGACGATCGCTTTCGCCACAGTGTGGCGGTCTTCCTGGACCTCAAGATGCCCCTGGCGGACGGCCACGACGTGCTCGACGTGATCCAGCACGAAGAGGCCTACCGGCACGTCGCCGTGGTGGTCACCTCCGGCTCGGACGACCCACGGGACCTGGCCCGCAGTCGCGAGTTGCGGGCGGTCGAGCACCTCACCAAGCCCGTGCCGTACGACGAACTGGAGCGGGTCATGGCCCTGCTCGAGGAGAACTTCAACGTCGTCTTCAAGCGCAAGACCTGAACCGGCGAGGGGCGCCCGCTGCGGGCCTGCCGTCCGTCACTGGAAAGCGATCTCGAGGCCGTCGGAGAGGTTGAAGCCGCTCATTCCGGCCATCGGATCGCGGTACCAGAGCTGGAAGTTCAGGGTCGCACCCGGGATCAGTGCAGCGGCGTAACCTGCCGCGAAGTCCAGGGGCCGCGCGGCGTTGCCCGCAGCGTCGGCGAAGACCACGGGCTGGATGCGCGTGGTGGTCCCACCGACACAGCGCAGGCCGTCGCCGAAGGGGATCTGCACCTGGCTCGTGCCGAAGAAGAAGAGCCCCGGCACCCCGGGGACCACGCCCAGGGTCTCGAGGGTCAGGTCCTGGTCGGCGACCCGGGCGCTGCCGCGGCCCGAGTGCGCCGCCTGGGTTCCGGCCGAGTTCGTGCCCGC
>JAJFFA010000500.1 GCA_021776885.1 Planctomycetota bacterium | reverse complement strand
GTGTTAGAGTTGCTCATGGTCGGTCTCCGTTGCTTGAGGTCGGGTTTGCACAACACCCCCCAAGCATGCAGCGCCTCGGCGACTGCGCCAGGAGACCGGCCTTCTCACACCATCCGTGGTGAAAGTGCTTTGGTGCCAGGGGGGCGGCATCTGATTCAGGTCGGTGTCTGGAAACGTAGGCGAATCGGTGGATTCGGCGAGGCTTGCAGGCACCGAGCTGGGGCAGAGGACGCCTTCCTGGCGCCGAATGACTTTCGCCACGGCCTGCTAGGCAACCTAGAGACGTCGTTGGAAGAAGTGGTAGAGCCTGGCGCCGGCTTCGTAGAAGAGCTCCCAGAAGCGTCGCGTCGTGAGGGTCTCCAGCCTGGAAACCGGGAGCGGGATTCTCTCGGCGTCACCGTCGGTTGCGTACTGCGCCAGGAGCTTTCCGAAGGCCGTCCCGGGGCCGATTCCTCGGCCGTTGAAGCTGGTGACCATGACCATCTTGTCATCGAGTAGGTGCAGCCTCGGGAGGTTGTTGCCGTTCATGGCGAAGGCGCCGTGCCAGCCATACTCGAGCGGGACTTCGCCCACCTGGGGAAAGGTCTTGGCGATCGTTCGCCTGGCCCAGGCCTCATGCAGGCCGTGAGCGAGGCCATGGACGGTTCCGACACTGCCCACGATGAGTCGCCCCGCCTCATCGCGGCGGTACGAGGAGAGAATGAGGTTCGTGTCCCACGCACCCTGTTGCGTGGGCAGTACCGTCTCGAGGACGTCCCCTGGAAGTGGCTCGGTGGCGAACTGAAAGAAGTTCATCCGGAACATCGACTTCCGGGTCGATTCGAACGCGAACCCCGGGTAGGCGTGGACGGCGATGATGACCGACTTGGCGGTCAGGGTTCCGTGCGGAGTGGTCAGCTCATACCCTCCGCTCGCCCTGGCATGGCTGGTGACCGGCGTGTGCTCGAAGAGCCGGGCACCGGCGCTTCGGGCCGCTCTTGCCAGGCCGTAGGCGTAGGACAGGGGTTGGATCGTCCCGGCGCGCTCGTCCATGAGGGCCGCCAGGAACGACGGGCTGCCGGTTCTGGCTGCCGCCTCCTCCCGGCTCAAGAGAGTGACGGGGGCACCCCGCGCTTGCCACTGGGCGCTGCGCACTTGCAGGGCCCGACAGCCCTTCTTGGTGTCGGCGCAGTGAAGCGTTCCGTTTCGGAGGGCTTCGCACTCGATGTCGTGCTCCGCGATCAGCTGGTAGACCAGGTCGGGCGAGCTACCCAGAACCTCCAGAAGCCTCTCGCCGTACACCGGACCGGCTCGTCGCAGCAAGTCATCGGGCTTCAGCCACAGCCCCGCGTTGACGAGCCCCACGTTGCGGCCGGCGCCTCCGTACCCGATGTCTCTCGCCTCGAGCAGGGCGCACTCCCGACCGGCCTGTCCAAGATGCAGCGCAGCAGAGAGGCCGGTGTACCCACCGCCGATGATGGCCACGTCGGTGCTCGTGTCGCCTGGCAAGGGGCCCAGCTCGGGTCGAGGGGATGCCGTGGCCGCCCAGAGCCCGTGGCTCGTGTTCTGATTCTTCATCGGCTCCTTCCCCGCATCGGTCTCGGCCAGGCCTTGTGACATCCCTTGGAGTGCTTGGCAACAGTGGCGAGGTTCGAGCTCGGCCCGCGCTCTTCCCCGGTTCGGGGTCCGTAAGCCGTTGGCTTCGGTGGGGATGGAGCGCGCCGCGCCGCGTAGGGTTCGGCCATGAATGCTCTCTTCGCTCTGCTCGTCGCCGCTCTGCCTTCGACCCAGGAGGTTCCCCTCGACTCGCCGCGCTGGGACCACTCCGCGGCGGACGCCACCCGGGTCGAGCACCTGGGGCGCGACAGCCTGCACCTGCTCTCGGGGACCCTGCTCCTGCGCGACACGGCCCTGCGCAACGGCGTGATCGAGTTCGACGTCGCCCTGCCGGAAGCGCGTGGCTTCATCGGCGTCGTCTGGCGCGCCCATGGGCCGGGGCACTACGAGCACTTCTACCTGCGCCCGCACCAGTCCGGGAACCCCGACGCCTGCCAGTACACGCCCGTCTTCCACGGGATCAGCGGCTGGCAGCTCTACGCGGGCGAGGGCTACGCCCTGCCGCTGGTGCACCGCTTCGACGAGTGGACCCCCGTGCGCGTGGAGTTCTGGGAGGGCGAGGCGCGGGTCAGCGTCGGCGCGGGCCAGCCCCAGCTGGTGATCGACACCCTGCAGGCGCAGCCGCAGGAGGGCGACATCGGGCTCTCGGCCGGCTTCGCCGCGGCGCACTTCTCGCGCATTCGCTACCGCGCCCTCGAGGCACCGAGCTTCGAGCTGCGCGGGGAAGAGCGCAGCCTGGCTTCCAGTTTGGTTCCGGCCGGCTTCGTTCCATCTTGGTCCGTCTCGAGCACCTTCGCCGAGGCCAGCCTCGCGGGCGCGATGGGGCTCGCAGACGAGCACCGGGCCGGGCTGACCTGGGACGAGCTGCCCGTCGAGCCGAGCGGCCTCGCGAACCTGGCGCGGGTGCAGGGCATCGGCCCGGGCCAGGACACGTGCTTCGCCCGCGCCCTCGTGGGCTCGCCCCGGGAGCAGATCGTGCTGCTCGACCTGGGCTTCAGCGATCGCGCCCGGGTGTACTTGAACGGACGCCTGCTCTATGCCGGCGACAACTCGTACCTCTCGCGCGACTACCGCTACCTGGGCACGATCGGCACCTTCGACCGCGTGGCGCTACCCCTGGTCGAGGGGACCAATGAACTCATGGTCGCCGTCAGCGAGGGCTTCGGGGGTTGGGGCCTCATCGGCCGGCTGCCCCTCGACGCCGCGCTGGAGTTCGAGTAAGCCGCGGCCGGACAGGACTCGAACGGGCGGCGTCGCGCGCGGCCGCTAACCTCGGTGGCATGCAGCACTTGATCCTGGCCCTGGCGCTCCTGGTTCCGTCGCTGGCGCTGCGCGGCGAGCGTGTGGTCGGCAAGGCGATCGAGGTCGAGGGCGCCCTCGTGGTGGGCACGACGGCGCCGCGGGCGATCCACGCCGGGGTCGACGTGCTCGAGCGTGGGGGTTCCGCGGTGGACGCGGCGCTGACCACCGCCCTGACCCAGATCACCCTCTGCGCCGGCTGCTGGGTCAGCTTCGCGGGGCGCATGACGGCCGTCGTCTACGACGCGGAGTCGGGCGAGGTGGTCGCGTTGAACGCCTGCTACGACGCACCGCGGGCGGAGCAGGAGCCGCTCACGATTCCGCGCCAGCCGACACCCAGCGGCCGCACGGTGCTGGTCCCCGGCTTCATGGCGGGGGTCGGTGCCCTGCACGAGCGCTTCGGCGTGCGCCCCTTCGCCGAGCTCTTCGCCCCCTCGATCGCCCTGGCCGCCGAGGGCTTCGAGCTCTCGCCCATCCTGGCGGGCCTGATCCGGGGCAAGCGCGCGGTGTTGCTGCGCAGCGAAGAGGGACGCAGGGTGTTCCTGGACAAGGACGGGGAGCT
>JAJFFA010000499.1 GCA_021776885.1 Planctomycetota bacterium | reverse complement strand
TCTCGAGGTGCGGGTTGACCAGGCTCAGGACCAGGTGTGCGTTGCGCAGCTCGCGCCCCCCGAGCTGGCCGTACAGGTCGTCGACCCGCGCCCAGCCGCGCAGCTCGCCTTCTTCGTACTCGAGGCCCAGCTCGGTCACTTCGGCACGCACGATCTCGATCGGCAGGCCCAGCTTGACCGACATGTTCTTGAGGCCCACCGCACCCTTGAACTGCACCCTCGGATCCGGACTGTCGTCGATCACCATGCGCAGCAGGCCGCCCTCGACGTCGACGCGTCCGCGCCACTCCAGCCGGCTCTGCATCTCGAGCAGCTCGTCCTCGGGGATGAAGTTGCGCAGGAGCTCGTAGTCGATCGGCAGGTCGAGGCAGGTCACGCTGACGCGGATCTTGGACTCGATGTCGCCGCGCTCCATGGTGAAGCCGTCGAACTCCACCGGCGTGTGCCCGAGGCTGGCGTGGATCTTGTCCGAAGTCATCAGCTCGAGCTCGCCGTCGTAGTCGATGCGGCCGGAGACGTTCTCGAGCAGGACGATGTCCTCGCGACTGAGCGTGCCGTCGCGCACGTAGAGCTGGACGGTGTCGACGCCCTTGCCTTGTTCCTCGACCAGGGTCAGGCGCGCTCCGAAGTCCACCCGACCCGCCAGCTCGGTGGTGGTCAGGTCGATGGGGGGGCTGGTGGGGTCCGCCTGTTGCAGCGCGTCGTTGATGCTGCCCAGGAGGGCGCGGTTGGCGGTGTCGATGCCGGCGCCGCGCACTTCGAGCACCGGCGGCAGGTCCACGTCCGCGGGGAAGATCCCGGTCACGGCGACGGGGATCTCGCCCTGGGCTCCCCAGCTGCCGACGGCCGGCTCGATGCGTGCCTCGACCAGGAGCGAGAGCTCGTCGGGGGCTTCGGCGGGGCCCTCGACCTCGGTCGCGATGGCGATGGCGCGTCCCTCGAGGCCGCGTGTCGCCATGCGGAATTTCTCCGGCGAGGCCTGCATGCCCTGGGACCCCGGCGTGGCCTCGGCGAAGAGCCGGGCCTGGGCATCGGGGAGCGCCTGCACCCGTTGCAGGCTGGCGTCGGCGTAGCCGACGACCCGAGCGCTGCGCAGCCCCTCTTCGAGGGCCGGTGCGCGCTCGGCGACGACCCGTCGGAGCTCGGCGTGGCGCAGGTTGATGCCGCGCGCTTCGACATCGATCACGGAGACCGTGCCCGCCGTTCCGTCTTCGCGCCTGCGGGCGGCCGGATCTCCTTGGATGTGACCCTGGAGCGTGATCGGCTGGTCGATGGCGTCGCTGCTGCCCTCCAGGTCCATCGAGAAGCACCAGTTCGCCGTGCCGGAGTCGAGCCCCGTACCGTCGGTGATGAGGCCCAGGCGCCCGCTCACGTCGTGCAGGGGCAGGGGCAGCGTGTCCCAGGTGAAGCCGACGTTGCGCAGGCCCAGGTCGATGCGCGTGGCCAGGTTCTGGGGCGTCGCCCCGGACCACATGCGCATGTCCAGGTCGAGCGTACCCCCTTCGGGGTGGTACAGGTCCCACAGCTCGTCGGGCGGTACGAGGCCCGCGAGTCCGCGGAACGCCTGCTCGACCTCGGGGCCGACGCGCAGGCCCGGGCTCGTGACGTGCAGCTGGAAGTCGAAGACGCGCATCCACTCCGGGGCGTCGCGTCCGATGAACCACAGCGGGCGGGTGTGGATCGAGAGGTTGACGTCGGCCGGACCGGCGGCGGAGGTCGCGTGCAGGCCGGCGATTCCGAGGCTCTCGGGGACGACGTTGGGCGGGTAGAAGGCGTAGACCACGTCACCCTGGAGCTGCTCCAGGCGCAGGGGGAAGCCCAGGTCGCGGCGGCCGGTCTGGCGGTCGATCCCTCCGTGGTAGGCGGCGGAGGCGTCGCCGCGGGCGCGGAAGGCGAAGGCGCGCTCGACGACGGTGGTCTGGTTGTCGTCGGGGCGCCACTCGGCCGGCAGGCGCACGCTGGCGCTGAAGTCGACGCGCCCGCTGGGCTCGATCGAGGGCCACAGCTCGTTGGCCAGGAAGTCGGGGGTGCCGATGACCTCGATCAGGCTCTCGCTGACGACGAGGTCGGGGACGGCGAACCAGCCCTCTGCCAGGTGCTCCTCGCCGGCCTCGCGGCCGAAGCGCAGCCAGCCCTGGGCGCGGGTGCCCGCCCAGCGGGCGGCCAGGTGGCCCGTCGCGCTCCAGGCGCTGCGGTCCCAGAGCTCCTGGCGGTGGTCGGGGATGAAGGATGCGCGCAGCTGGGCGGCGACCTCGTCGACGCGCCGCGTCTCGGGGTCGGCGACGTGCGGCAGGACCAGGCTTCCATCGCGCAGGGACAGGCGCAGGTCGGCCTCGGGGTAGAGGCTCTCCCCGATCACGTAGCGCCCGCTGATCTGCAGGTCGACCACCGCCCGCGGGTCGAGGGCGCGTACGGGGTCGAAGGCCTTGAGTCCAGGCAGCCGGCTGGTGTCGAGGGGCAGGTCCTGGGCGTAGCCTTCGACCTCGAGCACCTTGCCGTCGTCGGTCAGCTCGCCCTGC
>JAJFFA010000498.1 GCA_021776885.1 Planctomycetota bacterium | reverse complement strand
GAGCGCAAGCTCCGACGTCGACTCCTTCGTCCTCGATCCAGCGCGACAGCGCGTCGTGTTCCGCGCCGACGCGCAGGCGAACAACGTGCTGCATCTCTACGCCGCCGATGTCCTCGGGTCCGAGCGTGTGCGCTTGACCCCTGCGTTGCCCCCTGGCGGCGACGCCCGCCCGCCCCAATCCCCCGGCCCGGAACGACACGTCTACCGCGCCGAACCGTACACGAACGAGGTCGGCGAGCTGTTCGCGACCAGCCTCCAGGGCGGGGCTGTACGGCGCGTCAGCTCGACCCTGGTCGAGGGCGGCGATGTGCTCGAGTTCGGGCACTTCGGACGCCACGTGATCTACCGCGCGGACCAGGACGCGAACGGTGTGACGGAGCTCTATGCCTCCGTCCTACCGTCGAGCACCACGGCGGATTCTCGCAGCCGCGCCCCCAGCGCGGGCGGTAGCGGGTCGAGCGGACACCCCTGATCGGCCCGGTTCACGTACGCCGGCGTCCTGGCGACGGGCGCCGTTTACACCACGCCTGCGGCGCAGCCCCTCACTGGAACGGGATCGCGAGGCCCTCGGTCAAGTTGAAGCCGGCGCCGCCCGCGGCTCCGTCGCGGTACCAGAACTGGAAGTTCAGCGCGCTCCCCGGCGAGAAGGCGGAGCCGTAGGGAGCGCCGAAGTCCACGGGCAAGAGCGCCGTGCCCACAGGAAGGCCTCCCGATGGGCCGGCACGAACGATCGGGTACATGCGCGTGACGCCGCCCCCGGCGCAGCGCACCCCGTCGCCGAAGGGAGCGGACACCTGGGACGTCCCGAAGAAGAACAAGCCGGGAACGTTCGGCGGGCAGCAGTGGGCCTGGAGCGTCAAGTCCTGGTCCACGACCGTCGGGCTGCCGTAGGCCGCGATGTGCGCGCTCTTGCCGGAGGAGTTGGGCATGCTCGTGCAGTAGTTCGAGCCGACCACGAACGAGGCGGCCACGTCCTGTCGCGCCCCCTCGAGCGCGCCCATGAGATCCGCGTGAACGCCCTGGTGCGCGAGGGGACCGAAGCCGCGCTGGAACCAGTCGATGTCGGTGACGGCGTAGGGATAGGCCTGGCCGTTCGACTCGAGCGGCGCGTTCTGCGCGCCGGGACAGAAGTTGGGGTTCAGGTCGTACCAGACCCACACGAGCACGTCACACAGCTCGGGATCGAGGCCGTACTGAGCGGTGAGACTGTGATCCAGGGCGCTCCACTCGCGGATCACGGTCAGGCACCCGGGGTCGGTCGAGAAGCTGTCCCCGTCCACGAAGGACGAGAGGTCGATGTCCGCGAAGTCGTTGATGGCTCCGTTGTCGTCGATGCCGTACCAGACGAAGAACGTTCCGTCGTTGCCGATGTACGCGAACGCGCCCGGCACGATCTCCAGCGGCCACGCCGGCTGACCCTGAAAGCTCCCGAACGGGTGGACGCTCCAGGTGTCCAGGACCGACTGGTTCGACGAGTCGATGTAGACCCACTCATGGCCCGTATCGAAGGGCCAGTACTCGGCGAAATTCTGTTGCGCGGAACCCGTCGGCGCGAGGACGGCGACGAGCGCAGCGAGGCGAAGGGTACTCATGTTCGATCCGGGCTGGCGTGGGTCCAGCGCGACGGATCATCGAACGTCAAGATCGGGGCGATCGCGCTGAGGTCAGGGGATCGTATCACGGTCGCCTCGGTCGGTCCGGTCGCTGCGACAGGACCAGGCTATGGCATGGGCGTGGCCATGACCTCGGCCGACAAGCCGCTCTGCCCCGCGCCGTTCAGCGCGCTGACGGCGTAGTAGTATGTGGTTCCGTTCGTCAGGCCGAGGTGGGTGTAGGGCGTCGTCACGCCGAGGATCGCGTTGTCCGCGGTGGTCACGCCGGGCGCGGTGCTCCAGTAGAGGTTGTACGAGCTGGCGCCGAGGACCTCGCTCCACTGGACCGAGACTTGACCATCGCCAGCGCTGGCGCTGACGCCCGACGGAGGCGCCGTCGGGAGCAGACTGAGCGTCACGGTGTAGCCGCCCGTGTGGGTCGAGTCGAGGTCGCCGAGCAGGGCGAGGTATTCGCCGTCCATCATCAGGGTCAGGTTGGCCGAGGCCAGCGACTCGTTGTCATGGGACGCGACAATGCTGCCCAGTGGGTCGAAGATCCGCACCCAGTCCCTCATCGTGGTGGAGGACGTGCTGCCGTCTCCCATACGCACGCGCACGGGATCGCCCGCGGCGCCAGTGAACACGTAGGAGTCCATCTCTCCGAAGCCGGCCAGTGAGCGATTGAGCGACTGACCGTAGGTGAGGGTGGTGGACAGGCCGGGGTTGTTCTGGCACTGCATGCTGATCCAGTAGCTGCCGGTATGGGACGAATCCGCGTCGCCGAGCAGAACCAGGAAGTCCCCCGTCGTAGCGAGGGTGACGACGCGGGCCGCGAGTGTCTCGCCGGTCGCCGTACCCAACAGGCTCCCGTCCGGCGCGAAGATCCGAATCCAGTTGCGCAGGGTGGTGGAGCTCCCGCTGCCGTCGCTCATGTGCACGCGCACGATGTCCCCCGCCGCTCCGCTGAAGACGAACGAGTCCATCTCACCGAAGCCGCCGAAGGAGGCCGACGTGGTCTGCCCGTACGCCAGGGCCGTGCTTCCGCCCGGGTGGTTCAGGGACTGGAGCGTGACGGAGTAGTTGCCGTTGTGGGTCGAGTCCTGGTCCCCGACGAGGATCAGGTAGTCCCCGTCCGCAGCCAGCGTCAGATCCGCGACCGCGAGGATCTCACCGGCATTGACCGCGACGTTCATGCCGTCGGGGTCGAAGACGCGAATCCAGTTGCGCATCGTCGTGCCGCTGTCGCTGCCGTCGCTCATGTGCACCTTGACGACGTCACCGGCGGCACCGGAGAAGAGGAAGGAGTCCATCTCGCCTGGGCCACTGAGGGTGCCGTTCCGACGTTGCCCGTAGACGATGGATGTCGTGAGCTCGGGGTGGTTGAGGCTCTGAATGCTGACGGAGTAGCCCCCGGTGTGGGTCGAATCGGAGTCTCCGAGCAGGATCAGGTACGTCCCGGCGACCGCCAGGGTGACGTTGGTCGCCGCGAGGATTTCGCCCGAGACGCCCGCCAGCTCGGTGCCATCGGGGCTGTAGACCCGGATCCAGTTGCGCATCGTCGTGCCGCTGTCGCTGCCGTCGCTCATGTGTATCTTCACGATGTCGCCCGCCGCGCCACTGAAGACGAAGGAGTCCATCTCCCCGAAGCCGGAGAACGAGCCGTTGCGGCGCTGGCCGTAGACGATCGGCGTCGTGAGCTCCGGGGCGTTGAGGCACTGCACGCCGACCCAGTAGCTGCCCACGTGCGAAGAATCCGCGTCGCCGAGCAAGATCAGGTACTGGCCGTCCGCCGGCAGCGTGACGTCGCGCGCGGCCAGAGTCTCATCGGCAATGCCCGCGAGCTGGGCGCCGTCAGGCCCGTAGATCCGGATCCAGTTGCGCATGGTGGTCGAGCTCCCGGAGCCGTCACTCATCTGCACCCGCAGCAGGTCGCCGGCGCTCCCCTGCAGCACGAAGGAAGCCATCTGGGCGAACTGCGACAGGGTCGCGCCGCGCGTCTGACCGTAGGCGATCTCGGTCGCGTTCCCCGGAGCGTTCAGCGACTGCAGCGCCAGCGAATAGTTCCCGGTATGGGACGCGTCGGCGTCGCCCACCAGAATCAGGTACGAGTCGCTCGCGGGCAGCACCAGGTCGACCGCGGCGAGAAGCTCGGCGCTCAGGCTGGCGAGCAAGGCGCCGGCCATGTCGTAGATACGGATGAAGGGGCGCATCGTCGTGCCGCTCCCGCTCCCATCACTCATCTGGATCTTGACGAGGTCACCCGCATTCCCCGTGAAGCCGAAGGCATCGAGCTCACCGATCGACCCGAGGCTGGCCCCGACGACCTGACCGTAGGCCAGGGGAACAGGGAGACTCGAAGGATCGAGCGGGTCCGTCCGAGCGAGCACCTCGAGGCCGTCGTTCCAGCCGTCGTCGTCCGTGTCCGGGTCCAGGGGGTCGGTGCCGCGGGCGCCCTCCTGGGCGTTCGTGAGCCCGTCCCCGTCGGGGTCTTCGTTCGGGGCGAGGACGAAGAACTCCGTGCGGAAGTCGTCGCCGCCGGTCCCGTCACTGTCGCCGTCCAGCGCGTTGCCCGCGACGTCCGTCAGCGCGCCGGCCAGGCGCGCCTCGTAGCGGCCCAGGGGAGCCCCAGCGCCCGGGAGCAGCGCCAGCACTCGACCCTGCGCCAGCGCGGAGGCGAGCACGGGCACGTCCTCGTCGTCGGCGGTGCCCAGGACGAGGTCCGGCCCCGAGGCGGTCAGCGTGACGTGGCCCATGCCGAGCGAGTCCAGGGCCATCGGCTCGGAGAAGCGCACGACGAAGCCCTCGGCCGCAAAGTCCGTCGGGCTGAGGTAGCCGCCGGCGCTGGGCACTGTCGAGGTCACCGTCGGCGCGGTCGTGTCCGGCACGATGTCGTACACGAGCGTCGACGCGCTCGTGGCGTTGCCGCCGGTGTCCGTCGCGATGGCACCGAGGGTCAGCATCGACCCGCTTGCGGAGGGGACGAACAGCAGGTGCTCGAAGGGGAAGCTGCCGTCCGTGGTGACGTCCACGCCATCGACCTGAAAGCGCACGTTTCGCACCTGGCGGTCGTCGGACACGTCCGCGCGCACGAGGACGAGGGCGCCCTCCGGCACGGAGGTGCCCGCGATGTTCGAGCTGATCGAGACGCTGGGCGGCACACCGGCCGCGTCGTAGGCGAGGTAGTTGATGACCTGCAGCCCGGAGCCGTGGTCGGCGACGTAGGCCAGCCCGTTGTAGACGCCGACGGCGCGGGCGACGCCCGGCGTGACGATCGTGGCCTGCGCCCGGCTCTCGATCCCCAGCCCGGCGTTCGAGAGATCACCGAGGTCGTAGAGCGTGACGTCGTGCGGGCCGTCGAAGGCCTGGTTCGGGCTCACGGCGGCGACGCCGAGGTCCGCGCCGTTCGACACGATGTGCTTCCAGCCGAACTGGCCCGTGTCCGTGTAGGGCACGAGCAGCGGAGCATTCGGGTCGCTCACGTCGATCAGGTCCCAGCCCCGCCGGTGGGAAGCCAGGGCGAACCCAGCGCCGACAAACAGCCGGTTCCGCCCGTTGGTGGTATTGACCCCGCCCGGGGCGCCC
>JAJFFA010000497.1 GCA_021776885.1 Planctomycetota bacterium | reverse complement strand
GCCGCGGCCGGATCGGCGGCGGGGTGCGCGTCCGCGAGCTTGCGCAAGATCGAGCGCGTGCGCGCGTAGGCGTACATCAGGTACGGCCCCGTGTCGCCGGAACGCGCGCTCCACTCGTCCAGGTCGAAGACGATCTTCGAGCCGCTGTTCTGCTTGAGCATCCCGTAGCGCATGGTCGCCAGGGCCAGGGCGTGGGCGGCGCGCTCGATCTCGTCGTCGGGCCAGTCGCCGCGGTACTTCTCGAGGAACTCGGCCTGGATGCGCTCGAGCAGGCGCGCCTTCAGCTTCGAGAACAGGATCGCCCCGCCCTTGCGGCTGCTCATCTCCCCATCGGGCAGCACGACCCGCGCGTAAGCCAGGTGGTGGCAGTTCTTGGCCTGGGCGTAGCCCATGCGCGCGAGGCAGCTGAAGACCTGCTGGAAGTGCAGCGTCTGGGCCGAGTCGACGACGTAGTAGGAGCGGTCGACCCCGAACTTGTCGAACTTGACCTGGGCCAGGGCCAGGTCGCGGGTGGCGTAGAGCGCGGTGCCGTCGCCCTTGATCAGGACGCAGAAGCCCAGGCCCTCGGCCGACAGGTCCGCCCCCACGGCGCCCTCGGACTCGATGAACACGCCCTGCTCCTGGTAGCGGCGCACGAGCTCCTTCCCGGACTCGCCGAACTCCGACTCGTAAAACCAGTCGTCGAAGCGGCAGTCGAGCCAGGTGTAGATCGACTGGAACTCGTCGAGGGACCACTGGCGCGTGTCGCGCCACTGCTGCCAGACCTCACCCTCACCGCTCTCGATGGCCTGCAGCACAAGGCTGACCTCGGCCTTGCGCCGCGCCAGCTCCTGGGCGATGGGCGTGGCGTCGTCGACGCTGCCGCCCTCGGCGGCCGGGATGCGGAACAGCTCGACCACCTCCGCGCCCACAGCGCTGGAGGCGGGCAGGACGGGGATGGCCTGGGTGTCGTCCGAGACGCCCAGCTCGGCGGCGCTGGCCAGCATCCCGACGCTGGTCACCCCCTGCTTGTCGAGCACCCCCACCTCGCGTCCGGCGAAGCGCATGCCCGGGGGCACCCAGGGCACGAGGTCGCCCACAGCGAAGCCCTTGCCGGCGCTGACACAGGTCTCCTCGCCCTGGGGCGTCTCGAGTCGGCAGACGAGCCAGCGCGCCTCCGCGGCGTGGGCCTCGACGCCGAGTACACGCGCGGCCACGACCCCCGGGTGGGGCGCGCGGGTCGCCGCGGAGAGGTCGAGCAGGCGCGTCGAGGCGCTGTACAGCTCGCCCAGGAACTCGCCCAGGTTCGACTCCGGCAGCCCACCCGCGTGGTGCGTGCGCAGGTACCACAGGCACTTGGCCACGTGGGTGCCCTCGTCGCCGATGTAGTTGACCGGCACCGTCTCGTGCCCCGTCCACTCGAAGATGCGCGTCAGCGAGTCGCCCAGGGCGGCGTTGCGGATGTGTCCGACGTGGAACGCCTTGTGCGTGTTCGGCTGGGAGTACTCGACCATGATCTTGTCGAGCTGCGCGCCGCTACGCCGCGCCAGGAACGAGCCGTCGAGCAGGCCCGGGATGACCTCCGCCGAGACCCGCGACTTGTCCACGGTGAAGTTCAGGTAGGGCCCGCTGGCGGCCGGCGTGATCCCCGCGCCGCCCAGGGTCGCGTCAGCGGCCAGGGCCTGGCCCAGGGCCGCGGCGATCTGTTGCGGCGCGCGACGCAGGTCCTTGGCCAGGCTGAAGCAGGGAAACGCCACGTCCCCCAGCTTCGGGTCCTTGGGCACCTCGAGCAGGCCTGCGAGGTCGGCTGCGCTCTTCTCGACACCGAAGGCGTCCGCCGAGAGCGCGGCGCTGAGCGCCGCTGCGATCGTGTCTTGCATGGGTTGTCGCTTCCGAGGCACGCGGCCTCAGGACATGAAGGCTCCGCCGTTCATGTCGAGTCCCTGACCGGTGACGCCCCGGGCGTCCTGGGAGATGAGCCATTCGACCAGCCCCGCCACATCGTGGGGCGCGCTCATGCGACCCAGGGGCACCGCCTGCATGGCGATGGCGTGGGCCTCGTCCTTGCTCACCCCCATGCCCGCGGCCATGCCCTCGAGCCCCTCGTGGGCCATGGACGTGTCGACCCAGCCGGGGCAGACCGCGTTGACCTGCACGTTCTGCGGCGCGAGCTCGGCCGCGAGGGCGCGCACCAGCCCGAGCAGCGCGGCCTTCGACGCACAGTAGCCCGAGTAGCCCGGGACGCCGATGCGCGCCAGGATCGAGGAGATCGCGACCAGGTGGCGTGCAGTGCCCTGCTCGTCGCTCGGCGCCAGGTTGCGCTCGGCGGCACGGAAGCAGGAGTAGGTCCCGATCAGGTTGGTCGCCACCAGGTCGTCGAAGCGGTCGTCCGCCCCGGCCTCGTTGGGGCCGCCGATCCCGGCGTTGGCGATGAAGGCGTGCAGTGGGCCGCAGGCCGCGGCCGCGGCGTCGAGCGCCGAGTCGACCGCGACGCGATCGCGCACGTCGCAGGGCATGACGAAGACCTGCGAAGCGGCCGCCAGCTCGGCGGTCTCGTCGAGCCGGCCGCGGTCACGGGCCAGGAGCGACAGGCTGGCCCCCTCGCGCGCCAGGCGCAGGGCGATGGCCCGACCGATCCCCGTTCCCGCGCCGCTGACGGCGACGTGCTTCCCGCTGAGCCTGCCCTCAGCCATTTTCGGTGGACTCCAGCCAGCGCTCGCTGTCGATCGCGGCCATGCAGCCCGTGCCGGCGGCGGTGACCGCCTGGCGGTAGACGTGGTCCATCACGTCGCCGCAGGCGAAGACGCCTTCGACCGAGGTGCGCGTCGTGCCCTTCTCGACCAGGATGTAGCCGTTCGGGTCCATGTCCAGCTGGCCCTCGAAGATCGTCGAGTTGGGCTGGTGGCCGATGGCGATGAACACGCCCTGGGTCTCGACCTCGGCGCTGTCCCCGCTCTGGGTGTCCTCCAGCACGGCGGCGCGCACCTTGCCGTTTTCCCCGGCGATGATGTCCGTGACCACGCGGTTGAGGGCCCAGTCGATCTTGGGGTTCTTCTGGGCGCGCTCGACCATGATCTTGGAGGCGCGGAACTCCTCGCGCCGGTGCACGACGGTGACCTTCTTGGCGTAGCGCGTCAGGAACGTCGCCTCCTCCATGGCGGTGTCGCCGCCGCCCACGACCAGAACCTCCTTGTCGGGGAAGAAGGCGCCGTCGCAGGTGGCGCAGGCGGAGACGCCGTGGCCCATCAACTTGCGCTCACTGTCCAGGCCGATCAGCTTGGCGCTGGCGCCGGTGGCGATGATCACGGCCTTGGCTGCGTGCTCGCCGAACTCGGTCTTCATCTGGAAGGGCCGCTTGGACAGGTCGATCTCGATGATCTCCTCGAACTGGATCGAGGTGCCGAAGCGCTCGGCCTGGCTCTTGAAGTCCTCCATCATCTCCGGGCCGAGGACGCCCTCCGGGTAGCCGGGGTAGTTCTCGACGTCCGTCGTGATGGTCAGCTGGCCACCGGGCTGCATGCCCTGGAACAGCACGGGCTTCAGGTTGGCCCGCGCGGCGTAGATGGCCGCCGTGTAGCCCGCCGGGCCGGATCCGATGATGATGACGTCGTGCACTTCGCTCATGGGGCTCTGTCCGCCAGGGAAAAAGGGGCGGACAGTCTATAGAGCGAGGCGCCCGGCCTCCAAGGGGGCGGCTACTCGAAGCGCCGCACGACGATGCCCACGGGATTCCCGCCCGTGCATGCGGACAGCTCCCCCCAGCCGAAGATCAGGCGCCCGGACGCCGGAGTCTGGCCCAGGACCAGCCCCCGCGCACAGGGCGAGGGATCGCTGAGGATGCCGTCCGGAGCGACGACGCCCTCCACCTGCACGGGGTCGAAGTTGATTCCGCCGTCGATCGAGCGCGCCGCGAGGACGTAGCTGACCAGAGGCTCGTCCGGATCGACCTCACCGTCCGCGTCCAGGTCGCGGATGGCCTCGTACTCCCAACCGAGGGTCATGCCGCCGGCATCGTCGAGTTGCACACCAGCCGCCTGGAAGAAGGACGAGAAGTTGAGCGGATCGAGGGGCACGTTGACCAGCGCGGAGGTCCAGGTCCCGCCGATGACGTCGTAGCGCGCGATCCTCAGGTCATCATCGATCGAGAACTCGTTGAGGTCGTGACCTGCCCAGGTGACCACCAGCTCGGTGCCCGAGGGCAGGAGCGTGGCCACGGGCGAGCGCACGCGTAGGTTGCGCCGGATGCTGCCGAAGCGTCCGCAGATGTTGTTGCCCGTCGCGAAGACCCGGTCCTCGTTCATGAAGGTCTCGCCCCCGTTGTCGATCGGAACGGGGCCGACGAGCTCACCCAGGGCCAGGTCGATCGTGTAGGCCAGGATTCCCATCGTCGCCGAGCGCCCGAAGACGACGGCCAGGTCTCCCGCGAGGACGTGCATGTCCGTGGGACGCGAAAGCCCCGGACTCGGCGGCGGAGGCAAGAGACTCGTCACGGCGGACCAGGCCCCCGCTTCGTAGACCGACATCTCCCAGGACGAGTGACGCATCGTGTCGGCACCGTCGAAGATGTCGTCGACCGTGCAGTCGACACACTCGGCCAGCCCCCACAGGGCGTACAGGCGGGTGCTGTCCGGGCTGAGCGCCACAGTGGGCCAGCCCACCCGGGCCGTGGTCCCGCTGGAGACCATTTCGGCCGGAAGCCAGTCGCCGCCCAGGGGGCGCCGCGCGGCCCAGACCTGCCAGGTGTCGAACTCGAGGTCGAGGTTGTCGTAGTCCGTCCAGCCCCAGAAGACGGCGACGGTCTCGCCGTCCGCCATGTAGCGGATCTCCGGGTTCCAGGAGAGGTGCTCGCCCGTGGCGGCGAGCGAACCATCGACGCGCCGCCCGTCGCCGCTGATGTCGTCCTCCCAGGCACCATTGATGAACTGACTGACCCACAGCTCCGAGAGGGGGTCGGGGCCCATCATCGAGCAGCTCGGCTCGCCCTCGAGCCAGGCGACCGAACGCAGGCTGTCGTCGAGGGGCGAGATCGTGAGCTGCGCCTCACCCGTGACGAGGGCCGAGTTGCGCAGCACGACGCCCAGGTCGAAGTCCTCGCCCGGGGCGGCCGACGACACGGCGACGATGTTGTTGCCCTGGTTGTCGCCCTCGAGCAGCGCCAGGCTCGTCAGGTCTTCGGTCACCGCCAGGGCGCGCACCGAGGCGGGGAAGTTCACCGTCTCGCGCGGCCCCACCTGGCCGTCGCGCACGTCGAAGCTCCAGGTCGCCGCCAGGTCGAGGGCACCACCGTCGGCGCTGGTCACGCCGGTCCCCAGGCTGACCTGGTAGGTCGAGCGCCAGATCATGGGCCGCACGAACCACACGTCGAGGCTCGCGCCGTTGACCTGGACGCCCGCGACCAGGTCGTCGAACGCATTGAGCGGCGAGCCTTCCTCGAGGATCGTCACGTGGCTCGAGACGAAGCTGGCCGGGTCGACGGGCTGGTCGAAGTCCAGGGTCAGGGCCAGGTAGCGCGCCGTCCCGCCACTGAAGTCCACGCCGCGCTCGGGTTCCGCCGCCAGCTCGCCGTCGGCCGGGGTCTGACCCAGGAGCAGCAAGGGCGTCGCCGGGTTGCCGCCGCCGCCGTCGTTCGAGCTGGCCGAACCCGACGAGGATCCCGAGGCCCCGAAGATCACGCCGTAGGCGGCGCCGCAGCCCCCCAGGAGCGCGACCAGGCCGAGGCAGACCAGGACACCGGCGCCGAAGGAGAGGTGCCCAAGGTTCGGGCCCGTCACCTCGCCCAGGAGCGGAGTGCGGGCCTGGGAACGGGACTCTTGTCGCGAGAAACGGAACATGTTCGAGCGCCTCACTTGCTGGGTTTCCACTGGAAGGCGCCGCCGGCCGTGGCGGCCTTGTCGCTGCGCGCGAGCGCGGACTCGATGGTTCGGACCAGCTCGCCCCGGGCGCGATCGACGGGGAAGGTCCACGACGAGCGCTGCCCGCCGCGCAGGTTGTCCGCGACGATCAGGCGCACCGCGTCGTTCAGGAGCACTGCGCCGCCCCCGTCCGTCCCCGCGAAGGCCGCCTTGATGGGCAGCGCCACGTCGAAGCGCTTGCGGATCCAGCCCGCGGGCAGGTCCGTCGACGCCATGGGCCGGATGCTGGCGCGGCAGTCGTCGCGCTCGATCATCACCTCCTGGGCGTCGGTCAGGTCGAAGACCCGGCCCCCCAGATGCGCCTCGGCGCGCTCGAAGCCGCCCTGGGCGCTGATGTCGCGCTGGACGACGTCGACCACGAGGGACAGGTGCGTCGGCTCCCCGGGGCGCCCATCGAGGCGCACCAGCTCGGGCTGGCTCATGCTCGTGTCGCCGTCCAGGTGGAACAGGCCCGGGCGCGGACGCGTGAAGGCGTCGCGGGCGTCATGCACCGCTGCTGCGACGGCGCCGGCCACGGACGCGAAGCTCGCGCGCGCGACCTCGGCCCGCGCAGCCTCGCTGTCCTGGCG
>JAJFFA010000496.1 GCA_021776885.1 Planctomycetota bacterium | reverse complement strand
GCTGGAAGCAGATCATGGAGCGCAGCACCCAGGAGGCGCGCATCACCGGCAACCGGGACGCCGCCGGTGAGCTCGACGCCTCCTTCGAGCGCCTGGGCCACATGTGGGCCCTGGCCGGCGGCGCGACCTGTCGGCACCGCTCGCTGGTCGAGTACTTCGGCGGCGAGTACGGCCTGCGGCCGGAGGGCGGCTGCGGCGCCTGCGACGTGTGCCTGGGCGAGCTGGAGAAGATCGAGGGCTCCCAGGTCCTGGCGCAGAAGATCCTGTCCTGCGTCGTGCGCTGCGACCAGCGCTACGGCGCGGCCCACGTCGGCGACGTCCTGCGCGGCGCGGACACGGCGCGCATCCGTGCCGCAGGTCACGACAAGCTCTCGACCTACGGCCTGCTGCGCGAGAACGAGACGCGCGAGGTGCGCGCCTGGATCGAGCAGCTCCTGGCCCTGGGGCACCTGGCGGTGGCCCCCGGCCCCTACCCCACGCTGCAGCTCAGCCCCTCGGGCCTCGAGGTCATGCGCGGCGAGCGCGACCTGCAGCTCTTCCTGCCCAAGAAGGCCGCGCGCTCGGCGCGCTCGCGCAGTGGCTCGGCCGCCGACCTGCCCGCCCTCGATGGCCAAGGCCAGGCCCTCTTCGAGCACCTGCGCGGCCTGCGCCGGCGCCTGGCGAAGGAGCGCGCCGTGCCGCCCTACGTGCTCTTCAACGACAAGACCCTGAACGCCATGGCCGCCTCGCGGCCGCAGACCACGGCCGACTTCCTGGCCCTTAAGGGCGTGGGCGACAAGAAGGCCGCCGACCTCGGCCCGATCTTCCTGTCGGCCATCGCGGACTGGCTGGCCGCCCGCGCCGAGGAGGACGCGGGAGCCCCCAGCGGCGAGGCGTGAGCGGCGGCCTGCGCCTCGAGGGCCAGGACGCGCCCCACACCCGCGCCAGCCTCGCGCGCGACCTGCGGGCGGCGGGCTACGGTCCCGGAGGGACCTTCCTGACCCACGTGTCGATGTCGGCTTTGGGCTACATCGTCGGCGGCGAGGAGGCCTTGCTGCTCGCCCTGCTCGACGCCCTCGGGCCCCAGGGGACCCTGGTGTTGCCGGCCTTCAGCGCGGCGAACAGCGAACCCGCCGCCTGGCAGGTCGATCCCCTGCCGCCCGCCTGGTGGCCCGTCGTGCGCGCCGCGCAGCCGGCCTTCGATCCGCTGCGCACGCCGACCTGGCAGCTGGGTCGGGTGCCGGAGCTCTTCCGCACCTGGCCCGGGGTGCTGCGCTCGGCCCACCCCCAGGACTCCTTCGCCGCCCACGGCCCCAACGCCGAGCGCATCACCGCAGGCCACCGGCTGGAGAGCCCCCTGGGCGAGGGCTCGCCCCTGGCGCGGCTCTACGAGCTCGACGCCTGGGTCGCGCTGCTGGGCGTGGACCACGGCAACGACACCTCCCTGCACCTGGCGGAGAACCGCGTGCCGGGCGCCCCGCAGGTGGAGGGCGCTGCGGCCGTGGAAGAGGGCGGAGCGCGCACCTGGCGCAGCTACACGAGCGTCGCCCTCGACTCCGCCCCCTTCGCCGAGCTGGGCCGGGCCTTCGACGCCGCCCACGGGGTACAACCCGCGGGGCTGGGCAGCGGCAGCCTGCGCCTCTTCCGGCAGCGGGCCGTGGTCGACTTCGGCGTGGAGTGGCTGAGCGCGAGACGGCGCTGAACGAGCGCTCCTGCGGGTTGCCAGCACCCCCCGCCCCGAACGCGCGGAGCAGCCTTGTGAGGGGCCTGGGCATGCGCGAAGATGGCCCCATGCGTCCCCTCCGACTCGAGGTCAACGGCGATTCCGTCGAGGTCGCCGCCCCCGACCACTGGACCCTGCTCGAGGTCCTGCGCTACCGCCTCGGCTTGACCGGCTCCAAGCAGGGCTGCGACAAGGGCGACTGCGGGGCCTGTACCGTGCTCATGGACGGTCAGCCCGAGCTCTCGTGCCTGACCCTGACCGCCCTCGCCGAGGGTCGCCAGGTCACCACCATCGAGGGCCTCATGCCGGCCCACATCGCCACGGGCCAGCAGGGTGCCGATCCGGTCCAGGACGCCTTCGATCGCTGCGGCGCCCTGCAGTGCGGCTTCTGCCAGCCGGGGATGATGCTCTCGGCCCGCGCCCTCTTGAACGAGACACCGAGCCCGAGCCTGGGCCAGGTGCGCGCCGCCCTCTCCGGGAACCTCTGCCGCTGCACCGGCTACACCCAGATCTTCGAGGCTGTGACGACCGCGGTCTGCGGCGCGGGCGCCGCAGGGACAGCGGGCGCCAGCGACGGGGACCGGGGCTGATGGCCGCCCGCGATCGCCACGGCCCCCGGCCGCCCTGGGGCGACGCCTTCCAGGTCATCGGCAAGGAGCGCCGCAAGATCGACGGCCTCGAGAAGGCCACGGGTCAGGCCGTCTACACCGACGACATCTCCCTGCCGGGGATGCTGCACGCCAAGACCCTGCGCAGCCCCCACCCCCACGCGCGCATCCTGTCCATCGACACCTCCCGCGCCGCGGCCCTGCCCGGGGTGCACGGGGTGATCACCGGCCGCGACATGCCGATCCGCTACGGCGTGATCCCGTGGACCCCCGACGAGAACGCCCTGGCCGTCGACAAGGTGCGCTTCATCGGCGACGAGGTCGCCGCTGTCGCCGCCGTGGACGAGGACACGGCCAACGCAGCCCTGGAGCTGATCGACGTCGAGTACGAGGTGCTGCACGCCTACCTCGACCCGCGCGAGGCCCTCGAGCGCGACGACCCGCCGATCCACGACAACAAGCGCCAGAACAACGTCTCGAAGCACGTCGAGCTGGCCTTCGGCGACGTGGACGCCGCCATCGAGGGCGCGGATGTGGTGGTCGAGGGCGACTACTCGTTCCACGGCTCGAGCCACACCCCCATCGAGCCCCACTGCGCCGTCGCG
>JAJFFA010000495.1 GCA_021776885.1 Planctomycetota bacterium | reverse complement strand
GGTTCCTGATGGGTGGGCAGCTCGATCGGCACGAGGGCTTCCACCCCGGCGCGCGGCGCGGTCACCGAGCGGGGCACGGCTCCGAACGCGCGCGTGCGCGACCTTGCCGTGACGACGTACTCACGCTGCGGGGAGACCTGCAGCAGCAGCGTCCCGTCCGGATCGACGAGGCCGACTCCCCGCTGGCCGCTGCCGTCCGCGCGGCGCAGCTCGACCGAGACGTCGTCGGCTTCGCGCGGCCACAGCAGCTGGCCGTCGCTGCGCAGCTCGACCAGGAGCAGCGCACTGTCCAGGTTCAGGATGACGCCGCTCGCCGGCGCTTCGACGCGCATGGGCGGGTGCTCCGTCGCATCGCGCAGGGTGATCCCCTCCGTCGCCCCCGCGCGCAGCTCGTAGGTCGTCGAGCCGAGCCCCGTCAACTCGAAGGCGCCCCCGGCATCGACGGCTGCGATGCGCGGCGCAAGCTCGAACCCACCGTCGCGGAAGAGCAGTGTCTTGCGTTCGAAGCTGCGTAGCTGGTCCCCGGCACGGGGCACAGGTCGCGCCTCCACCTCGCTTCCCTCGCGGGGTGTTCCCGCGCTCGTGTACAGCGTCCCGGAGATCGACACGCCGCGCGAGAGGCGCAGGCCCTCGACCTCGGTGTGCCGGCCGAGCTCGAGGCGCAGGGGGCGGGTGAGCGGTCGCCAGCCCTCCGCGGCGATCAGCAGGAAGTAGGTGCCACTGGCCGAGACCCTCAGGGCGAACTCGCCGTCGCTGCAGCGCCCGGATGCGGAGGCGTGGTGTGCGGGAACGCCATCGCGTTCGCGTACCAGCCAGATCCGGGCCGATCCTGCCCCGGGCACTCTGCCCGTGACCGTCGCGGCGCGGCGCCAGGGCGCCACGACCTCGAACCACTCGCGCCCCGCCTCATCGACGTCGCCGGCCGCTGGGACGGCATGCTGGATGACGTCCGGCATCGCGTCGTCGGCGTCGAGCTGGACGAAGAGCTCGCGCGGTCGCATGACCAAGCCGCCGGCGTCCCGGAAGAGGGGAGTGATCTCGACCTCGAACGATCCGCCGGGCGCGACGAGTGAGGCGACCTCGGCGGGGATCCTGCGCTCGCCCGCTGCGCGCACGAGGGCACGACCGCCGTCGAGCGGCGGACGTTGCCCTGGTGCGCACGAGCCTCGGAGCCAGTAGCTGCGCCCTGCGTCAAGCATGCCGCTCCCGTGGGCCAGGGCCTCGGGGGTGGCGCGCTGCGGTTGGGGCCCGGCGGCGGGTCGCGCAGCGGGCTGCTGCGCTGGATCATCCGCCAGCCGCGACGGCGCCCCGTGCTGCGCATGCCCGAGTTCGACCACGCCGGGAGCGACGGCGGCAGGATCGAAGCCCGTGCTCGAGATCGACCCGCGCCACAAGACGCCGCCGCTTCGTGGGCCAACTCGGCGCGCAACGCGTCGAAGGAAGGTGTCGTCGTGCCTGGGAAGAGTGCTCCCAGGCCGACCCCCTCTGGAAGTGCGCGCCGGAAGTGGCGCATCCCGCGCTGGAACCAGACGCGCACCTTGGCTGGCGCACAGCCCCGCTCGAAGGCGATCTCGTGCGCCCGCCGATCGCCCCAGAGCCGAGCCTCGACGATCGGCCGGTAGCGGGCCGGCACGGCTTCGAGCGCGCTCGCGCACAGGCGCGCGACCTCGCTGCGCTCGACCTCGTCGGCCGGATCCGAGCCGCCCGGCACGTCTGTGGGCTCGGGGCCCGGCCGGGTCGAGCGCTGCAGCTTGCGCGCGTGATGGGTCAGGATACCGACCATCCAGGGGACGACTCGACGCGTGGAATCGAAGCTTCCGCTGCGCTCGAGGACCACCAGGAAGGTCGACTGGACCAGGTCCTCGGCATCGATGCGGTTGCCCGTCAAGCGCACGGCCAGCGCGTACAGCTCGGGGGCCGTCGCGTCGAAGAGCGCGGTCAGGTCCCGCGCCGAGCCGGACTCCAGGTAACGGCGGATGAGGAGGTCGGGTTCGAGGGGCATCGACTGTCCCTTGCCGTGGCCTCGCCCAGCGTAACGCGTATTCCGGCTTTTCTCGCCCGTCCGGACCCGGGGACGAGTCGGGCCTCCGTCGGAGCGACAATTTGGCGCGAAACATGTCCGCATCGAAGCGCCAACGTCGGGTTCGTTGCAGCATGACGAAGCACAGCCAGTGGTGCCGTGGGGGAACAAGAGCGGCCGGTGTGAAGCGCGCGGCGCTGACGCAGCGCGCTGGCGCAGCGCCCGCGCGCTGCGCTGCCCCGGGGGAACCGGGTTGAGCGCCAACGTCGAGCGGCGACGTCTGACCGATCAGAGCGGCTGGCGGCTCTGGGGGCCCTACGTGAGCGACCGCCAGTGGGGAACGGTGAGGGAGGACTACAGCCGAGAAGGCTCCTCCTGGGAGTTCTTCCCCCACGACCACGCGCGCAGCCGCGCCTACCGCTGGGGCGAGGACGGCCTCTTCGGGATCAGCGACGACCAGCAGTTCCTGTGCCTCGGTCTGGCCCTCTGGAACGGGCAGGATCCGATCCTGAAGGAGC
>JAJFFA010000494.1 GCA_021776885.1 Planctomycetota bacterium | reverse complement strand
GCTCTTCAAGCGCGAGGTGCGCCTGACCGCCAAGCTCGAGAGCGCCGCGCCCTACCACCGCTTCTCGGCCCAGCTGTTCAAGACGGCTGCGGACCCGGAGAGCCCGCTCAACCCCTTCAGCGCCGAATCCGGGCCCACCCGCGAGGAGGCCCTCACCTTGATGCGGCGGGTGATCGACGACTCCTCCCTGCGCGTCCCCAAGGACCTGGCCCCCGAGCTGCCGCGCCTGCTCTGGATGCACCTGATGGGGGTGGTCCTGTTCTGGATCCACGACCGCTCGCCAGAACAGGAGAACAGCTACCGCATGGCGCAGCGCACCGGCGAGATCGTCGTGCGCCTGACCAGCCTGGCGGCGAACCCCTTGCTGCGGCCCCTGCGCCGCTCGGTGCTCGGGCTGCTCGCCGACCTGGGACTGAAGGCCGGCTGAACAGGCCCTCGCACCGGGCTCGTCACGGCCTACAATCGCCCCCCGTGATGCCCCCCGCACTCCTCCGACCGCGCAGGCTCCTGGGCAAGTACCGCATCGAGCGTCGCCTCGCGCGCGGCGGCTTCGCGGACGTCTTCCAGGCCTTCGACACGATCGAGGGCACCCGGGTCGTGCTCAAGATCCCGCACGCGAACCTGGTGGACAAGGACGTCCTCGAGCTCTTCAAGCGCGAGGTGCGCCTGACCGCCAAGCTCGACCACCCGAACATCCTCGGGATCAAGACCGCGGACTTCATCGAGGGTCACTTCGTGATCGTCTCGTCCCTGGGCCTGTGCGACCTGTCCGAGCGCCTGAAGAAGCGCGTCTCGATCAAGAACGCGATGGACCTGGGTGAGCAGCTGCTCGAGGCGCTGGCCTACGCCCATGAGCGGCGCATCGTGCACTGCGACGTCAAGCCTGAGAACCTGATCCTGTTCGACGGCGGTCGCCTGCGGCTGACGGACTTCGGCATCGCCAAGGTCTCCCTGCGCACCCTGCGCGCAGAGGGCACGGGCACCCTGGGCTTCGTCTCCCCCGAGCAGGCCATGGGCCGGCCCTCCCTGCGCTCCGACGTGTTCTCCGCCGGCCTGGTGCTGTGGCGGCTCTTCGCGGGCAAGCTCCCCGAGTGGCCCTTCGCCTGGCCCTTCCCCGGGCACGAGCGCCTGAACAAGGTGCACCCCGAGCTGGCCGCGCTGCTGCGGCGCTCCCTCGAGCTCGACCCGGGGGCGCGCTTCGCCGACGCGACGCGCATGCTCGAGGCCTTCCAGCGCGTCAAGCGCCGCGCCCTGGTGCAGGACGCGCAGCGCGCCTCCAAGCGCCGCGGCGGTCCGCGCAACGGTGAGGCCAAGAACTGGCAGAGCGTGCGTCTGCGGCAGTTCCGGCGCGCCTACGGTCGCTCGCTGATGGCCAAGCACGACTGCGCGGGTTGCGGCGGTCCGGTCTCCGAGGCCATGCGTCACTGCCCCTGGTGCAGCCGCCCGCGCAAGCAGCACCCGGGCGAGATCGATATGCCCGCCCAGTGCAGTCGCTGCAAGCGCGGCGTGAAGCTCGACTGGCATTACTGCCCCTGGTGCTACGGGGGCAAGGTCGGGCCCCTGTCGGAGCGCGAGTACTCGGACAAGCGCTACAGCGCCTCGTGCTCGCGCTCTGGCTGTGGTCGCAAGGACCTGATGCCCTGGATGCGCTACTGCCCCTGGTGCAACGCCAAGGTCACCCGGCGCTGGTCGATCGAGCCCGCGCCCAAGGGCACCAACGGCTCGGGGCACACCGGGCGCTGTGGGCGCTGCGGCTGGGGCGTCCTGCGCGGATACTGGGACGCTTGCGCCTGGTGCGGTGTCTCCCTGAAGTGAAGCATTGAGTCCCGGAGCGGGGTGTGTCGAAGAGGCACGCCCGGCCCAGGCGCCCCCGATCCATGAAACCCGCCGTCCTCGAGCCCGCCTACTTCCTGCGCTGCCAGATGGAGCGCGCGCAGGCCCATGGCTTCCTCGGCGGCACGGCGGTGGTCTTCGCCTCGCGCTCGCCGGAGAAGGAGACGCCCAACGAGGACGCCGTGGCCCTGATCCCGTTCCGCGAGGGCGAGGGCGTGCTGGCCGTGGCGGACGGCGTCGGTGGCTACCCCGGTGGAGAGAACGCCTCGGCCGTTGCCCTGGCGAGCCTGGGCGAGTGTGTGCGCCGCGCCGCGGACTCCGACGCCGGCCTGCGCACTGCGATCCTCGACGGCATCGAGGCCGCGAACCGTGCCGTGCGCGAGGACGGCCAAGGCGGCACGACCCTGGCGGTGGCCGAGCTGCGTGCGGGCTGCGTGCGCACGTACCACGTGGGCGACTCGGTGATCCTCGTGACCGGACAGCGCGGTCGCGTGAAGCTACAGACCGTGCCGCACTCCCCCGTGGGCTACGCCCTCGAGGCGGGCGTGCTCGACGAGGAGCAGGCCATGGCCCACGTCGACCGGCACCTGATCGACAACATGCTCGGCACCGACGACATGCGCATCGAGATCGGCCCCGAGCTGCCCCTGGCGCAGCGCGACACCCTGCTCCTGGCCAGCGACGGGCTGGCCGACAACCTGTTCGTGGCAGAGATCATCGAGCACGTGCGCAAGGGCGAACTGGCGCGCTCCGCCCAGGGCATGGCCGAGGCGGCTCAGGCACGCATGGGCAGTGCGCGCGAGGGCCTGCCCTCCAAGCCGGACGACCTCAGCTTCGTGGCCTGGCGGCCGCGCTGATCCGGACTCAGCGGCGGCGCGGCAGGACGTAGCGGCCGATGCCGCCGAGCCCGCCCTCGCCGAAGGCCAGCACGTCGCCGTAGACCGGTGCCAGGACCTCGCGCGTCAGCACCACCTCGGGCGCTCCATCCGCGACCACGCGCCCCGCCTGGAGCAGGAGCACGCGCGTCGCGTACTGCGCCGCAAGGTTCAGGTCGTGGGTGACGACCAGCCCCGCGCGCGACTCCCGGCACAGGCGTGCGAGCAGGTCGAAGACGGTCAGCTGGTGTTCGGGGTCGAGGGAGTTGGTCGGCTCGTCGACGAGCAGCACACGCGCCTCCTGGGCCAGGGCGCGGGCCAGGAGCACGCGCTGGCGCTGTCCGCCGGAGAGTTGCGCCAGGAGGCGCTTGCCGAAGTCCGCGGCGTCGGCCTCCGCCAGGGCCGAGCGCACTGCCGCGTGGTCCTCGTGGCGGGCCTGGCCGAAGCGGCCGAGGTGTCCGTAGCGACCACCGAGGGTGAAGGTCTCGACCGTGACCTGGGGCAGGGTCTCGAGCCCCTGGGGCACGAGGGCCACGCGCCGCGCCCGCTCGCGGGGCGCGAGGCGCATGACCTCGTCGCCCTCGATCCAGACCCGGCCGCTGTCGGGCGCGCAGAGGCCCGCCAGGAGCCGGAGCAGGGTCGACTTGCCGGCGCCGTTGGGGCCGATGACACAGGCCAGCTCGCCGTGGGCCAGGCTGAGGTCGATGCCGTCCACCGCGCGCCGCGCCGCCGTGCCCTCGGGCGCGCTCTCGTCGGGCCAGGCGAAGGCCAGCCCCTGGGCTTCGAGGGCGTTCACCATGCCTGGATCTGCGCGCGGTTGCGCAGCAGGAGGTACAGGAAGAAGGGTCCGCCCACGAGCGACATGGTCACCCCCGGCTGGAGGTAGGCGTCGGCGAAGGCCAGGCGCTGCACGAGGTCGGTGCCGACCAGGAAGAGCGGGCCGCCCAGGAGGCACAGGGGCAGGAGCGAGCGGTGCGAGCGCCCGCTGATCTGGCGCAGGATGTGGGGCACGAGCAGCCCGACGAAGACGATCTGGCCCGCGACCGCCACGGCCACCGAGGCGCACAGGGCGGCGGCGCCCAGGGCCAGGAGCTTGGTGCGCTGGGTGTGCACGCCCAGGGCGCGCGCGTCCTCCTCGCCGCCGGCGAAGAGGTCCAGCTCCAGGGCGACGAAGGGGATCACGAGGGCGGAGACGAGCAGCGCGGCCCAGACCGCGCCCGCGTGCCACGCCGCACGATCGTCGATGGTGCCGAAGGTCCAGGACATCATCGCGCGGGCGATCTCGAAGTCCTCCAGCACGAAGGACTGGATCGCGGTCAAGAGGCCTCCGCAGGCGGCGTTGAGGGCGATGCCCACCAGCAGCAGGGTCGGCACGGAGACGCGCCCTCCGCTCGATCCCAGGAGTGTGACCAGGATCAGCACCAGGGTCGCGCCGGCGAAGGCCGAGAGGCTGACCGCGGCCGGCGCGTAGGCGGCGGCGGCATCGGTCAGGACGCGCGGGCCGTAGCCGCCCAGGACCAGGATCGCCATCGACGCGCCGAGGGCCGCGCCGGAGGAGATGCCCAGGATCGAGGGCGAGGCCAGGTCGTTGCGGAAGACGCCCTGCAGCAGTGCACCCGAGAGGGAGAGGGCCGCGCCGACCCCCAGGCCGACCAGGACTCGAAAGAGGCGCAGCTCGACGATCGTCTGCTCGGCACCGGGCAGGGGCGAGGCGAGGCCGAGCCAGGCCGCGACGCCGCGCGCGCTGCGCCCCAGTCCGTCGAGGTCGGAGGTGCCCGTGCGCAGGGACGCGAGGGAGACCAGCACCAGGGCCAGCCCCATCCCGGCGGCGAGCAGGGGCAGGGGGAGTCGGCGCTTCATGCTCGCCCCCGCGCCGCGGCGGGAAAGGCGGGAAAGGCGGGGGATACGCGCGGGGGCGCAGTGGCTGCTCGGCGCCGCTCGCCATCGACCGTGGCAGCGCGCGCCCGTTGCCAGCGTGGATCGGGCATCGGGGATCCTCTCGCACCGCGGCGGCGGCGACGGGGACGGGCCTCGAGCGCGGGGTGTCTGGCTTGCGGGGGGCCCTCAGGCTCCCCGGTCACAGTGGCGGGACCGCGCCGGAATCGCACCGGCTTCCCCCGCACCTCGAAGCGGGATTCTGGATAGGGGGTCCAGAGCCTACGGGCGGCCCGCCCGCGCGCAAGCCATACTCCCCCGATGCGCCCGCTCGGCCCCGTGCTGCTCTGTCTCCTCGCCGCCCTCTCCTGTGGCCCGTCCCCGCAGCCCAGCCCCGCCCCGCCCTCACCCGGTGGCTGGCCGCGCAGCTTCGACGTCTACGGCCGCGAACTGACCCAGCCCGCCCCCCCGCCGCGCATCCTGCCGGCCCATGCGGCGGCCGGGGATCTGGTCCTGGCC
>JAJFFA010000493.1 GCA_021776885.1 Planctomycetota bacterium | reverse complement strand
GAGGGTGATTCGCCGGGGATCCTGCGGCTGATGCGGATTCCGGGCCTGGGTCCGAAGCGAGTGGCCGCCCTGCGCGAGCACCTGGGGGTGACGTCGGTCGAGGGGCTCGAGGAGGCGGCCCTTGCGGGGCGGTTGAGCGAGCTGCCCGGGATGGGGGAGAAGACCCAGGCGAGCCTGCTGCGGCGCATCCGGCGCCTGCAGGAGCGGGAGGCGGGTGGCGACGCGCAGAGCCCGGAGAGCTGACCCAAGCCAGACCCCAGCCCGCCATCCGGCCCCCAACCACCCAGGGAGATCGGCCCGCGGGCGCCGGGGTTGCGGGTCGGATCGGGTTTTCTGCATTACCCTGAATCCGTTCCACTCCGACAGGCATCCGAGCGCCTGAAGTGGCAGACACCATGTCGACCGGAGCCCGCGCCCTCGAACCCGAACTCCTGCTCGAGCACCTCGAGTGGGTGCGCGGGCTGGCGCGGGGGCTCGTGCGCGACCCCGACCTGGCGGACGACCTGTGCCAGGAGACCTGGCTGGCGGCCCTGCGCAATCCCCCGTCCGAGACCGGCCAGCGCGCGATGCGCTCCTGGCTCGGGACGGTCCTGCGCAACGCCAAGCTGCAGCTCTCGCGGCGCGAGGCGCGGCGTCGTGAGCACGAGGCGCAGGCCGTGCCGGACCCCGAGTCCGGCTCGACCGAGCGCATGCTCGAGCAGCTGGCCCTCGAGCGCGAGCTCGCCGGAGCCGTGGCCGCCCTCGACGAGCCGTACCGCACCACGGTCCTCCTGCGCTACTTCGAAGGACTCGGACCGGGCGCGATCGCCGAGCGCCAGCAGCTGCCCCTCGCCACCGTCAAGACACGCTTGCGCCGCGGCCTCGAGGCCCTGCGCAAGAAGCTCGACGCACAGCGCGGCGGGGAGGGCACCTGGCTCGCGGCGGTCTTGCCCCTCGTGCGTGAATCTCGAGCGGCATGCGCCGCGGGAGCTGTCGTGATGGGAACGAAGACGATGATGACCGTGGCCGCCTCGACCCTGGTGGCCGTGGCCGGCGGACTGTGGCTCGTGCGCGACAGCGAGACGACGCCGGTCGAGGGCGAGCTGCCCGTGGTGCGCGGTGCCGCGGTCTCCGAGGAGCCGCTGCGCCTGCCGGTCGAGGGCGCGAGCAGCGAGGCTGCGCGCGCCCTACCGCAGGTCGTCGAGGCGCGCGGCCGGGCCGCCGCAGGCGAGGTCGAGGCGCCCGCGCCGGAGCCTGCGGCGCAGGTGCTGCGCGTCACGGGCCGAGTCCTCGACCTCTCCGGCCAGCCCCTGGCCGAGGTCGCCGTGCGCTACGACGGCGGCTTGCCCATCGACGCGGAGAGCGCGCTCGTCAGCGACTCGGCAGGGCGCTTCCGGCTCGCCGTCGAGCCCCCGTCCAGCGGGCGCGTGAGGGTGGACTCCGAGACCTACGTCACAGTCCTGGCCGGCGACCTGAGCGGGATGCGCAACGACTTCGAGTTGATCGTCGTCGCGGCTCCCTCGATCGACCTCGCGGGCCGGGTCGTCGACACCGACGGCGCGGCCGTGGAGGGGGCCCAGGTCGAGCTCGACCTGCCCTACGACTTCCGCGCGGGCTTCGCGACGGTCACCGACCGCTCGATCCAGGATCGCTGGAGCGCCATCAGTGCCGCGGACGGGAGCTTCGAGCTGCGCGGCGTTCCCGCCCTCCCGCAGGGGCGCCTGGTCACGCGCAAGACGGGCTACGAGCGCACGACCCTGCCCGCGCCCACTCGACCGCACTTCGACCTGAGCCTCGTGCTCAGCGGCGTGCGGCGTGACGAGGGCATCCTGCTCGGCCGCGTCCGGGACGCCCTCGGCGCGCCCGCCGTGGGGGCGCGCGTCGCCATCGGCAGCGCGGCGGCCATGGCGGACGCGGAGGGTGGCTTCCAGCTCAACCTCGGCAACGCCAGCGCCGACACCCTGCTGGCCGTCCTCCCCGGCCACCTGCCCGCGCGCCTCGAGCGCGACACGAGCGCCGGCCCCGCGCCCGCCGGTTGGCCCGACTTCGCCGAGCTGGTCCTGGGCGGCGAGACCCTCAGCATCGAAGGGCGCGTCGTCGACGTCGCTGGAGACCCGGTGCGCGGAGCCACCCTGACCCTGGCGGATCCGAGCTACTTCGGCTGGGTCGAGCAGCGCCTGGGCGAGATGAACTTTTTCAACGAGACCTCGCTCGAAGAGCTGATCCACCCCGCGGGTGCGACGACCGTCGTCTCCGGCGACGGCGGGCGCTTCCGCTTCGAGGGACTCGTCGCCCGGGACTACCGGCTGATCGCCTACGACGGGGTGCAGCCGGGTAGCGTGCTGGCCGCGACTACGCGCAGCGCCGTGGCGACCTCGTTCAGTAAGGACCTGGGCCTCGCGGGTGAGCGAATTGGTTATCTCGCCGTCCACCCCGAGCACCCCGATCGCAGCGCCTTCATGGGCTCTGCGATCTTCGCCAACCGCACCTTGGGCTTCGTCAATGCGCCGGCCCTCATGCAGCGGGTCGTGACTCGCATGGAGGGGGTCACGGTCGATCTCGAACTCTACGCCGCTCGTCGGCGCATGTTCCTCGACGGACTGCGCGACGCCGG
>JAJFFA010000492.1 GCA_021776885.1 Planctomycetota bacterium | reverse complement strand
TAGCCCGCCTCGCGGGCGAAGGTGATCGAGTGCTCGCCCATCAGGCGCCCCAGGCCCGCGCCGCGCGCGCGGCTCGAGACCATGTAGCCCACGTTGGCGACGTGGGCGCCGCGGCCCGGGTA
Source organism: Planctomycetota bacterium (assembly GCA_021776885.1). Taxonomy (GTDB): domain Bacteria; phylum Planctomycetota; class UBA1135; order UBA1135; genus JAJFFA01. The sequence continues at coordinate 4,789 of JAJFFA010000492.1, read as the reverse complement.
GTTGGGCTTGATGGCGTAGGTGCCCAGGACCTCGCCCGCCACCTCGGCCACGAAGGTGCAGGTCTGCGCACCGATCCAGTAGCCCATCACCCCGAGCACGTCGTCGTAGGCGAAGGCGTCGCCGGCCTCGACCACCTCGCGCGCCATGGCCTCGATCGCCCCGTGGTCGGCGGCGGTCGCGGGGCGCAGGCTGGGGGTCGGAAGCGGCTTCACTTGAAGTCGATGGCCACCGCCAGGAGCAGGGCCGCCACGGCCACGACCAGCAGCTTCAGCAGCAGGGGCACGATGAAGGCCAGCCAGCGCGGGTAGGGGATCTTGCCCAGGCCCAGCATGCCCATCAGCAGGGCGTTGGTGGGCACGACCATGTTCATGAAGCCATCGCCCATCTGATAGGCGAGGACCGACGTCTGGCGCGTCACGCCGGTCAGGTCGGCGAGGGGCGCCATGATCGGCATGGTGACGTAGGCCTGCCCCGAGCCCGAGGGGATGAAGAAGTTGCAGACCGACTGGACCACGAGCATGCCGATGGCCGCGCCGCCCGAGCCGATTTCGGCCAGGGGCTGGGCGATGCCGTGGATGACCGTGTCGATCACCTTGCCCTCGGAGAGCACCACCTTGATCGTGCTGGCGAAGCCGATCAGGAGCGCGGTCGTGGTCATGTCCGCCGCACCGCTGCAGAACTCGCGGGCCGCTGTGTTGGCGGACAGCCTGCAGAGCAAGGCGGAGACGATGCCGAGGCCGAGGAAGAGCGCGGAGAGCTCGTCCAGGTACCAGCCGTGCTGGTCCGTGCCCCAGACGAAGAGGCCGATGACCGCGGCGAAGAGCACGAGGACCGCGACGCGGCCGGGGGTGAAGGCCGTGTCCTCCGGCATCTCGAAGCCGTCGGAGTAGTCGACGTCGCCCACCAGGCTCGTGCTCGGGTCGCGCTGGACGCGCTTGGCGTAGCGCAGGACGTGGTGCACGCCGACCAGCAGGCAGACGCCCAGGAGCGCCCAGCGGAAGCCCTGCCCCGACGTCGACTCGACGCCGGCGATGTCCTGGGCGATCAGCACCGTGAAGGGGTTCAGGGCGGCGCAGCCGTAGCCGATGCCGGCGCCCACGTAGACGAGCCCCATGGCGACCACGGCGTCCATGCGCAGGGCCAGGCACATGGTCACCAGGACCGGGATGAAGGGCATGTACTCCTCGGCCATGCCGATCGTCGAGGAGCCGATGGCGAACAGCGTCGTCATGCCGGCGACGAGCAGGATCGGGCGCGAGCCCAGGCCGCCGATGACGCTGGCGAGCAGGGCGTCGATGGCGCCGGTGCGCCGGATCACGCCGATCACGCCGCCGATCAGGAACACGAAGAAGATCACGTGTGCGCCGTCCTCGAGTCCCCTGGGGATGGCCATCAAGGAGTCGGGCACCAGGCGCAGCAGGCGCTCGCCGAGGCTTGCTCCCGCCGCCAGCGCCGGCGCCTCCACGCGCTCGTAGGTGCCCGGAATGACCAGATCGCCGTCGCGCTGGAACTCCCCGGCGGGCAGCACCAGGGTCGCCACCTGGGCCAGCAGGATCATGGCCAGGATCAGCACCAGGGAGTCCGGAAAGCGGCTCTTCTGTACGGGTTCCGTGGGGGCAGGGCTGGAGGACATGCGCAGAGCCTAGCGCTCGCCGTACCATACGCGGCTCGAAACCCCTGCCAGAATGCTGCCCATGTCCCGACCCAGCCTGCACTCCCTGACCCTCGCCCTCTCCCTCGCGTGGCTCGGCGCCTGCGCCGCGACCCACGACGCCAGCGACCCGGCGACCGACATGCTGACCGAATCCAACGCCTTGCTCGCCGAGTGGAGCGGGCCCTACGGCGGCGTGCCCGCCTTCGACACGATGGACCTCGCGGCGCTCGAGTCCGCCCTGCGCGCCGGCATGGCGCTCAACCTGGCCGAGGTCGAGGCCATCGCGAACAACCCCAAGCCGCCCAGCTTCGAGAACACCATCGTCGAGCTGGAGCGCACGGGTAAGCCCCTCAGCCGGGCCTTCACCTACTACGGCATCTGGAGCGCGAACCTCTCCAGCCCGGAGTTCCGCGCCATTCAAGGCGAGCTGGTGCCCGAGCTGTCCGACTTCCAGTCCGAGATCACCCAGAACGCGGCGCTCTTCGCCCGCGTGCGCGCGGTCTACGAGGACAGCGAGGCGCGCTCGAAGCTGCGCCCGGATCAGGACCGCCTGGTGTGGCTGACCTACAACAGCTTCGCGCGCAACGGTGCCACCCTGGAGGGCGCAGCCAAGCAGCGCTACGCCGCCATCGACAAGCGCCTGGCCGAGCTCTACACGAACTTCGGCAACAACGTGCTGGCCGATGAGGAGGGCTACGTGCTGTACCTCGACGCGAGCCAGCTGGGCGGCCTCTCGGACTCCTTCGTCCAGGCCGCCGCCTCCGCGGCCAGCGAGCGCGAGCACGAGGGCGAGTACGCCATCACGAACACGCGCTCGTCCATGTCGCCCTTCCTGACCTTCTCCACGGAGCGCGACCTGCGCATGAAGGTCTGGCGCACCTACTACTCGCGCGGCGACAACCGCGACGAGCACGACAACAACGCGATCATCGCGGAGATCCTCGAGCTGCGTGACGAGCGCGTCGCGCTCCTGGGCTACGGCAACTTCGCCGCCTGGCGCCTCGAGGACCGCATGGCCGAGACGCCCGAGAACGCCATGGAGCTGATGCTGGCCGTCTGGCCCGCCGCCCTGGCGCGGGTCGAGGAGGAGGTGGCCGACATGCAGGCCATCGCCGACGCCGAGGGCGCGGGCATCACCATCGAGCCCTGGGACTACCGCTTCTACGCCGAGAAGGTGCGCCGCGCGAAGTACGCCCTCGACTCGGAGGAGGTCAAGGCCTACCTGCAGCTGGACAAGCTGCGCGAGGCCATGTTCTTCGTCGCCGGCGAGCTGTTCTCCTTCGACTTCGCGCCCGTGCCCGAGGGCACGGTCCCGGTCTACCACGAGGACGTGAAGGTCTGGGAGGTCACCGACCGCCGCAGCGGCAAGCACGTCGGCCTCTGGTACCTGGACCCCTTCTCGCGGCCGGGCAAGCGCTCCGGCGCCTGGGCCAGCCAGTACCGGACCCACGAGACCTACGACGGCCAGGTGACCGTCCTGGCCTCGAACAACTCGAACTTCGTGGGCGGCGCCCCGGGTGAGCCCGTGCTCGTCTCCTGGGACGACGCCACGACCTTCTTCCACGAGTTCGGCCACGCCCTGCACTTCCTGTCCTCGAACGTCGAGTACCCGACCCTCAACGGCGGAGTGCGCGACTACACCGAGTTCCAGTCCCAGCTGCTCGAGCGCTGGCTGCTGACCGACCCGGTCATCAACGGCTACCTGGTGCACTACCAGAGCGGTGAGCCGATCCCCGCCACGCTGGTGGCCAAGATCAAGGCGGCCGCGACCTTTAATCAGGGTTTCTCGACGACCGAGTACCTGGCCAGCGCCTTGATGGACATGAAGTACCACACGGTCGACCCCGAGGGCATCGACCCGGTCGCCTTCGAGCAGCAGACCCTGGCCGAGCTGGGGCTGCCGAAGGAGATCGTGATGCGCCACCGCAGCCCGCACTTCGGGCACGTCTTCTCGGGCGAGGGCTACGCCACCGGCTACTACGGTTACCTGTGGGCCGACGTCCTGACCTCGGACGCCGCCGAGGCCTTCCAGGAGGCACCGGGTGGCTACTACGACAAGGCCCTGGCCAAGAAGCTGGTCGAGCACCTCTTCGCGCCGCGCAACGCGGTGCACCCGGCCGAGGCCTACCGCGCCTTCCGTGGTCGTGACGCGCGCATCGATGCGCTCATGCGCGACCGCGGCTTCCCCGTGCCTTCCTCCAATCCCGCGAACGCGGGCAGCTCGCGCTGAGCGCGGGCGCCGACCCTTCTTTCACCGGAGCGATATCCATGAACGCCAAGACCCTTCTTCTGTCCGCCGCCCTGCTCGTGGGAGGCGCCCTCGCCGCTGCAGCCAACCTCCAGGAGGGCGGCATGCCCATGGTCAAGCCGGGAGCCGAGCACAAGCTCCTCGCCAGCATGGCCGGCAGCTGGAACGCCGAGACCGAGATGATGGGCATGACGTCCCACGGCACCTACGAGCGCCGCGTGGCGATGAACGGCCTGTGGCTCGTGTCGGACTTCGAGAGCACGATGATGGGCACGCCCTTCGTCGGCCTCGAGATCCTCGGCTGGGACCCGGCCAAGGGCAAGTACGTCTCGACCTGGGTCGACTCGAGCTCGACCACGATCTCGATTCTGGAAGGGGACTGGGACGCGGGGACGAAGACCCTGACCCTGGCCGGCGGCACCCTCGACCCGATGTCGGGTGAGGAAATGACCATGATCAACGTGGTCAAGGTCAAGGGCGACGACGCCATGACCTTCACGATGCACATGGGCTCGGCGGACTCGCCGGCCGTGATGACCATCGAGTACACGCGCAAGAAGTAGCTCCGACTCGCCCCGGGGTCAGCGGGCGGAGCGCAGCTCGATCACGAGCTCGGCTTCGTCCGCACCCACGGGCTCGACGCGCACCTCGCGCGCCTCGAGCGGCTCGTAGCCGGGCAGGGGCCCGACCTCGAGCACCCACACTCCGGGCTGCTCGACCATGAAGCGTGCGCGGCCCGCCGCGATGTCGACCATGCGCCCCTCGGCCTCACCGTCGAGGGGGAAGAGGGTGTAGGGGAAGCCCCAGCGCCAGGGCACGGGCGCGCCGTCCTGCAGCAGGCGCGCGTGGAAGGCGGGCCGACGGGTCAGGCGCACCTCGAGCTCGT
>JAJFFA010000491.1 GCA_021776885.1 Planctomycetota bacterium | reverse complement strand
CCGCCAGCGCCCCACGCGCCTCCGCCGACCACTGCCAGGCCCCCGACGGCTCCGAATGCGTGCGCTGCGATGAGCTGGCCGAAGAGGTCGCACGCCTGAGCGAAAAGCTCGACGCCCTCCTCGCCGAGCGCGACACCGTCGGCCAGCTGGGCACCCCCCAGCCGACCCAGGGCCTGACGGACACGGCGCTCACGACCGCCACCTTCAAGCGCTAGCTATTCGCGAGCCCGGGACCTCCCAACACCAGCGCCGTGTTCGCCGGAACACGTCGCAACTCCAGCGTGGCGCGCCACGGGGGAGCTGCGGCGTGACGCGTTCAGCGGCCCGGAATCGACGAGGTCTAGCGCGCCGGAGGTCGCGAGGGCGAGGGTCAGGGCGACGCGCGCCAGGGCCGTGAGGAGTCTGGGGCGCAGCCTCGCTAGACTTCCCCCATGGCCGCGCCCACGAACGAGACCAGGATTCACCCGACCGCCGTCGTCGATGCCGGTGCCGAGATCGGACGCGCCGTTTCGATCGGGCCCTATTGTGTCGTCGACGCCGGTGCCGTGATCGGAGACGGCTGCACGCTCGACGCCCAAGTGCGCGTGCACGGGTGCGTCACCCTCGGCGAGCTCACGAGCGTCCGGGCGGGGACGGTGCTCGGCGGCGAGCCGCAGGACGTGAAGTACTCCGGCGAGCCGTCGCGGGTCGTGATCGGAGCGCGCTGCCGCTTCCACGAGCACGTCACCGTGCACCGCGGCACCGGCGCGGGGACCGAGACCGTGCTGGGCGACGACGTGATGCTGATGGCGGGCGCCCACGTCGGACACAACTGCCGCGTCGACGACGGAGCCGTGCTCGTCAACGGCGCGATGCTCGGCGGGCACGCCCACATCGGCGCCAAGGCGTTCCTGTCCGGCGGCAGCGGAGTGCACCAGTTCTGCCGAGTGGGTCGCCTGACCCTCGTCGGCGGCCAGGCCGCCGTGATCAAGGACGCGCCGCCGTTCTCGATCGTCTCCGGCTCCTATCCCGTCCTGTGGCGCGCGCCGAACACGATCGGCTTGCGGCGCGCCGGCTTCACGTCCGAACAGCGCACCGCGATTCGCCACGCGCTCGCGCGCCTCTTCCGCTCGCGCCTCAGCACGGCCGAGGCGGCGGCGGAGCTCGCCCGCAGCGACGACCCGCAGGTCGTCGAGATCGCGCGCTTCGTGCTCGAGTCCAAGCGCGGCGTGTGCGGCGGCGTCCGCGCGGGCCGCGCCGCGGCGGAATCCTCCGACGACTCCTGACACACACGACGCCGGACGTCGCGTCGCAACAGCCCCGCGTGGGGGCCGCGTCGCTCAGCGCTGACGCCACTCCCGAGCGCTGGCACCGTGGCCGGCGCCGGGCTCGACGCGCTCCCAGGCTTCATAGAAGTCGACCACGCGCTGCACGGTCGCCGCGGATTCGGCTGCGGACGCTTGGGTCAGCAGCCAGTCGGCGCTCTCGAGCAGCAGCCCCTCCGCCTCGGCGTGGCGCCCCTGGCCCGCGATCGCCGTCGCCAGGTCGCCCAGGGCGCGCCAGATGCGCCCGTCGCTCTCCGGCAGGGCACGCATCAGGAGCTCGGTGGACTCGCCGAGCTGAGCCTCGGAGGTGGCCAGATCGCCGCTCAGGAGCCCTAGGCTGCCTGTTTCCGCCAAGGTCAGACCCAGGAGCTCTAGATCGCCGGCGGCCCGCGCCTCGACGGCGCGTCGGTCGAGCAGGCCGAGCAGCTCGCCGATCGAGCGCTGCGTGTCGTCATGGCCGTCGCTCAGGACGCGACGCCGGCCCGCGAGGGCCTCGCGGTAGAGGGGCTCGGCGGCCAACGGCTGTCCTTGCCAATCGAGCAGGGTCGCCAGGTTGGCGATCGCGGTCAAGGTGATCGAGTGCTGCGCTCCGTAGATCCGACGCGTGCCCTCCAGGGCCTGGCGGTACAAGGGCTCGGCCTCGGACAGCTGGCCCTGATCCACGAGCAGGCTTCCCAGGTTGATCAACGGGGACAGCATGGCCTGGGGCTGGTCGACGCGGCGACGCGCACCCTCGAGCGCCTCGCGGTACAACGGTTCGGCCTCGCTGAATCGGCCCCAATCCAGGAGCAGGCGCCCCATGTTGTTGATCGCGTCCAGCGTGCTCGGATGCTCGTCGCCCAAGGTTCGACGGCAACTCGCGAGGAACTCGCGGTAGTAGGGCTCGGCCGCGGCGAACTCACCCTTCTTGCGCAGCAGGATGCCCATCGCGCCGATCGCCCTCAGGGTGTCCGGATCCGCGTCGCCCAGGACCCGGCGTGCGCCCTCGAGGGCCTCGCGGCAGAACGGCTCGGCCACGGACAGCCTGCCGCGCGCGGTGAGCAGCTCGCCCATTCGGGTGATCGAGACGAGGGTATCTCTGTGCTCGTTGCCCAGGGCCTCGCGCCGGAGCGACAGGGCCCTCTCCTGGGGAGCCTGGGCCGACTCCAGGCGTCCCAGATCGTGCAGCGTGACGGCCATGGTCTGCAGCAAGCGCGCTCGAACCAGAGGCTGGTCCGCGAACTGCGCGTCGATCCCCTCGAGCGTGCGGGCGAACAGGTTCTGCTCCAGGACACTCAGGGCCAGGCTGGTGAAGTTCACGTCCGCCAGTTCGGCTTCCAGCAGCTCGGGCTGCGCCCCCGGTGCCGCGTCGATCAGCGCCCGGTGCAAGCCTTCGCCCATGCGATACGGGTCGACCTGGCTCAGCTGCGCGGCCTGGAAGTCGGCCACCAGCTCGAGCTCCGCGGCGCGCGCGGTCGCCTGGGCTTCGGCCAGGGTGGCGCGCTGGGTTTCCGCACGCGCCTGACCCTCCGCCACGGCCTGGGCCGCTGCGTTGGCCTGGGCCTCGCGCGTCATCGTCTCCGCCCGCCCCAGCGCCTCTTCCAGGGCAAGGTTCGCGCTCACCAGCTCGCGCCGACCGTACTCGCGCACCCAGAGGACCGCGGCCAGGCCCAGCACCAGCGCCAGGGTCATCGCCGCCAGGCTGGCCGCCACCGCCTTGTTGCGCGCGACCCACTTGCGAAACTCCACCAGCGCTCCGGTGCGGTGGGCCTGCACCACGCGGCCCTCGAGGAACGCACGCAGGTCGTCCGCGAGCTCGCCCATGTCGGCGTAGCGCCCGCTCGGCTCGCGCGCCATGGCCTTGTCGCAGATCGCTTCGAGCTCGGGCGCCACACCCTGCGGGCGCAGTGCGCGGATCGGCACGGGCGGGCCCTCGAGCACGCGCATCAGGATCGTGCGCGCGGAGACACGCGCGTCCTTCGGCACGAAGGGCACCTGGCCGCTCAGGAGCTGGTAGAGCATGGCCCCCACCGAGTAGACATCCGAGCGCTGGTCGACGCGCTCGATCTCGCCCCGCGCCTGCTCCGGGGGCATGTAGGCCGGGGTGCCCACCACCGCGCCATCCATGGTCATGATCGGTGAATCGGAGTCGCCCTCGCGCGACTCCTTGCGGTCCGTACGCACCTCCGACAGGGACGCGATCGAGGCGTCGTCGAGGCGCAGGTCGCGCGAGTCGGCCCGGCCCTCGACCCGCGCCAGGCCCCAGTCCATCACGTAGACCTCGCCATACTTGCCGACCATCACGTTGGCCGGCTTCAGGTCGCGGTGCACCACGCCCTTGTCATGGGCGTAGGCCATCGCCTCGCAGACCTTCAAGAACACGCCCAGGGCGCGCGTCACGCTCCACGCCTCGTCCCCCGCCTCGACCAGCCCGAGGATCTGCTTCAGCTCGCGCCCGCGCACCAGACGCATCGTGAAGTAGACGTGGCCCTCGGCGTCGACGCCCAGCTCGTGCACCGGCACCACGCCCGGGTGCTCGAGCTGACCGGAGACCTGGGCCTCCTCCAGGAAGCGCGCCAGGGCGACGGGGTCGACGGCCGAGCCTTCCGCCGTGTTCGAGGGCAGGATGACCTTCATGGCCAGGTTGCGGCGCAGGTCCGTGTCGAAGACCTTGAGCACCGCGCCCATTCCGCCGCGCCCCAGCTCGCCTTCCGGTTGGTAGCGCGCGTGCGTCCGGGTCGAGGCCAGGCTCTCGAGCCGCGCCGCGGACGAGAGCTGCCCCAGGCTGACGCTCTCCGGCCGCAGCGGCGCGTCGTCGTTCCCGGGGCGCGCCCCCTTGTCCGCCGCGCTGCCCTCGCCGCTCTGACTCAGGAGTTCGGTCTGTTCCGTGGGCGCGCTGCCCTCGCTCGAGCTCCAGAGCTCGGTCTCGTCGGTGGGGTCGTCGCTGGTTTCGCTCATCGGAGCCCTCAGGCCGTCACTAGCCTAGCCGCGATTCATCCGCGCCTCTTCCGCGGGGTCAAACACTCGGTTGGACCCGTGCTCCAGGGTCCCGAGCTGTCCCTCGGCTGCCTGGGCTAGAGGCACGGGCGCGACCGAGGGTTCGAGCAAGGCTGAGAAATGCTGGCGGGGCTCGGGGCGGCTCTCCGTTCGTGCGCCCGGGCGGACATGCCGTCTCCCCGAGCCGTGAACCCTGGAGAACCGCCATGCGCATGCGCGCCGCAATGATCCCCCTTGCCTGCTTGTCCCTCGTGGTCCCGCTCGTGTCGGCTCAGACACCGCTCCCGAAAGCGGCGCCCGAGCCCTCGAACCTCGAACTCGTACCGCAGCACCTTGCCCGGCAGATGCAGGAGTTGACGCGCTTCGACATCAACACGCTGAACGTCCCACCGAACGTCCACGCACCCTTCGAGCTGGCCGTCCAGTATGGAGGTGAGTCGTTCACCGTCTCCGCCCAGAAGTACTCCATGCGGGCGGCCGGGTTCGAGCTGGTCGACTCGCGAGCGGACGGTTCGCTGGTCACCCTCGACCCCGGCGAGATCCGTACGTTCATGGGCGGCGTCCGTGAAGACAAGGGGGCGGTTGTCGTCGGCTCGCTCCTGCCCACCGGGCTCGAGGCCCAGATCCACCTGTCGGACGGTCGCCGCTTGATGGTCGAGCCGCTGTTCGACGCCTTCGTCGTGGGGGACCGCACGCAGTTTGCGGTCTACGATCACGAACAGATCGCCCATCAGCACGACGGCCGCTGCGGGGTCGACGACAGTCACGTCATCGGACGGCCGAGCCAGGACCCCGGGGGCGAGAGCGCCTTCGGCCTCTCCGCCTGTGGTGGCGACTTCTGCGTCGCCGACCTGGCGCTGGACGTCGACCATTCCTTCTTTCAGTTCTGGCAGAACAACGTCTCCACCGCGGCCGAGGTGGCGCAGTACATCGCCCTCATCGCCAACATCCAGTACATCCGTGACGTCGAGATCCGGCACGTGATCACGACGATCTTCGTGCGCTCGGGTGGCGACCCCGCGGGCTACGCGAGCGCCGGGGGAACCGGGGAGCTGTTGAGCGCGATGCGCGCGCACTGGAACGCGAACCACGGAAGCGTGGGGCGCGACACCGCGGCGCTCCTGACCAAGCGCTTCTCGGGGGGAACGGCCTACGTGGGCGTCGTCTGCAACCTCGGCTTCGGCTACGGCGTCAGCGGCACGGCGGGCACGGGCTTCGGCCTGCGCTGCATCGCGAATGTGCTGGCCCACGAGCTGGGCCACAACTGGAACGCGAACCACTGCGACTGTTCCGGGTCACCGAATCCGACCTACACGATGAATCCCTCGTTTCCGCCCTGCCCGCTGCGCTTCAACCCGGCGAACACGATCAACGACATCCGCTCGTTCCGCAACGGGCGCGCCTGCTTGCGGCCCGGGGTGATCAACGACAACCGCCGCGATGCCATCGAGATCAACCACGGCATCCTGACCCAGGGCGATACGACCCATGCCACGAATGATGGTAGCTCCAGCTGCGGCGCCTCGAGCTCCAACGCGGACGTCTGGTACTACTACAAGCCGCGCACCAGCGGGACGCTCGCGGTGGCCACCTGTGACGCGGACACGAACTTCGACACCGTGCTCAGCCTGCAGGACGCGGCCGGCAACGAGATCGGCTGCAACGACGACAACACGAGCTGCTTCGCGGATCCTCTGTTCTCCCGCGTCGCAGCACCGGTGACGGGGGGCGAGCTCTACTTCTTGCGTGTCAGCGGGTTCAGCTCCAACGTCGGGCAGTTCGAGCTGGCCGTCTCGGGACCTCCGAGCGTGGTGCCGTTCAACGACGACATGGCCGCTGCCATGGACATCGGTCCGGGGGTCTACTTCGGCTCGACCGCGGCAGCCACCCAGGACGGGAGCGCCAGCTGTGGCGCGTCGTCCTTCACCCCTGACGTCTGGTTCCGCTACACGCCCCGCGTGACCAGTATTGCCACGCTGGATACCTGCCGTGCGGACTTCCCGACCCAGGGTGGATCGATCTTCGACACGGTGCTGTCCGTGCACGACTCGAGCGGCGCGCTGATCGCCTGCAATGACGACTTCTGCAATCGCGGGTCGCGCGTCGAGTGGAGCGCGAACGGCGGCCAGACGTACCTGATCCGTCTCTCGGGGTTCAACGGCGACGTGGGGGGATATCGCCTCAGCCTCTCCGGGCCCGCCGTGCGCAACGATCTGTGCGGCGGATTCCAGCAGGTCGGAGAAGGAACCAAGCTCGTGGCCTTCCAGGGCGCCCACGTCTCGGACGGAAACGTCTTCTGCGGCTCGAGCAACGAAGAGCCGGACCTCTTCTATCGCTACACGAACACGTCCGGGGGCCCGGGGACGCTCGAGGTGTCGACCTGTGGGACCCACGACCTGTGCGGGACCGATCTGGGCCTCGACACCGTCTTGAGCCTGCACACCACGTGCCCGGCGGACACTGCACTGGTCTGCAACGACGACAGCTCGAGCTGCAGCCAGAGCGGCCTGGTGCGCGACTCGTTCGTGTCGGCGCCCCTCGCGAGCGGACAGTCCATGCTGATCCGCCTCTCGCGCTTCAGTTCGTTCACGGGCCGGGACCCGGTGCTCTTGACCACGGAGTTCGTTACGGACCCCCCCGCCAATGACGACTGTTCCAACGCTCAGGTCGTGGGCGAGGCCACGACCTTCGGCACCCTCGTGGGCGCCACGAACGACGGCTCGGCGAACTGTGGCGCGAGCTCGTCGGCTGACGACGTCTGGTACCGCTACACGGCGCCCGATCAGGGCACGCTCAACGTCACCACCTGCGGCACCCACGATGCCCCGGGCATGGATCAAGGGATCGATACGGTGCTCTCGCTCTACACCGCCGGGTGCCCGGCCACGACCTCGACGCAGCTCGCCTGCAACGACGACTTCGGCGGCTGCAACGGCGCCGACCAGGGCATCATTCGCGACTCCGGTGTCTCGATCGGCGTCGCCGCCGGTCAATCGGTCCTGATCCGGGTGGCGTCGTTCAACGACAGCGGTGACGGCCCGTTCCGTATCAACGTCGACTTCGACCTGGGCCAGAACTACTGCACCCCGAGTCCGAACTCGGCCACGGCGGGCGCGACGATCCAGGCCGGCGGAAGCTCGAGCCTCTCGACGAACAGCTTCGGGCTGCGGGCCCTCGACGGACCGCCCAACAAGCCGGGCCTGTTCTTCTTCGGACCCACCCAGGTCAACGCCCCCTTCGGGGAAGGCCGGCGTTGCGTGGCGGGGCAGACCAGGCGCATCCTGCCGCCCGCCTCCACCAATACCGGGGGCACCGCGAACCGCAACGTGGACTTCACGCAGCCCTACGGGGCCTTCGTGTTCACGGGTGGCTCGGGCGTCAACTACCAGTACTGGTTCCGGGATCCGGGCGTGGATTCCGACGGCGACGGCAATGTCGAGGGCTTCAATCTCAGCGACGCCCTGAACGTCGTGCATACGCCCTGATGCCCGGGACCTGATCGTCAGCGCGCCGCGACCGGGTGCGGTCTTCCTGGCGAGTGCGCAGCGTGGCGTGAGTCACGCTGCGCACTCGGCCGTGTTTGCCTACCGCGGCCTGCAGCGCGGACGTCAGCGCTGCTCGCCTGGGCCGCTCGGCGGCCGCTCGACAGGGACCGCGCCGATCCAGACCAGATCGCGGCCAGGCAAGAGCTGCAGCCCGCGGGCGCCTTCGAGGCGCTCCCCGGCGTTGCAGAAGTTGACGTAGAGGTCCCCGGGCAGCACCACGCGCACGGCTGCGTCCGGCTCGAGGCCGCCGAAGCCGAAGAAGCCGCGCTCGTCCGTGGTGCGCTTCAGGACGATGGCGTCTCCGGCGCGCTCGAGCACGCCCCGCGCGATCAGCGGAGCGAAGGTCTCGAGCTCCTGCGGCGTGCAGTCGACCTCGAGGCGCATGTCGAGCGGACGCGTCGGGGGTCTCTCCGCGATGTAGACCGACCCGAAGACCCAGGGGCGCGGGCTCAGGTCGAGGCGCGTCGGGGCACCCTCGACGGGCGCGTCGAAGAGCTCGGGCCGGCGCCCCGTCGGCACGACCACCAGGGGGCCGCCGCCCGCCCGGGCGCCGACGTAGGTGCCGCTCGCGACCTCGTCCAGCTCGCGCGCACCCTGCCCCTCGAGCTGGAAGACGCGGCCCTCTTCGAGCAGCAGGTCGAACTCGGTCCAGACCTCGACCTGCGACGCAGAGACCGGGCTCGACGGGCCGAGGACGGCGATGCCCAGCAGGCCTGCGGCGAGCACACCCACGGCGGCGACGGCTGTGCCGCTTGCGAGGGGCGAGCCGCTTGGCGCGCGCGCTGCGGCGAGCAGCGCCAGGGCCGGACGCCAGTCGCGGCCGTCCGCCTCGAACTCGCCCGCGAGGGCGCCGCCGATGCGCTCCAGGGCGCGCGACAGGCGCTTGCGCACCGTGGGGCCCGGCAAGCCGAGGCGCGCGGCGATCTCGGCCGGCGCGAGACCGTCGAAGTAGCGCATGACGACCACGTCGCGGTAGATCTCGTCCAGGCCCAGGACGACGCTGGCCATGCGCTGCTGCAGCTCGACACGCTCGGCGGAGTCCAGGCTGACGTCCGGGCGCGCCGCCGCGCGCTCGGCCCCGCGCCGGGACGCCTCGCGTCGCAAGGCCTGGAAGGCCAGGTTCTGAGTCACGCGCCGCAGCCAGCCGCGCAGGCCCGAGCGACTGGTGCTGTGCGGCGGGCGGTCGAGGGCCACGGTCAGGGCCTCCTGGGCCACGTCCTCCGCCAGCCCTTCGTCGCTGAGCAGCTGGCGCGCGAGGGCCCGCACCCAGCTGGCGTTCTCGAGCAGGGCGTGGGTGCGGGGGTCGTGGTTCATGGGAAGGGCCCGGGAGGGTTCGGGAGGTCTCGGGGGGATCGGGTCCCCCGAGAGTCTCGGCCTCCCCCAGCGTGACCCGGATTTCCCTACAAACGTGGATTCTTCCGATTCGGGTCACGCCAGGGGCCGCCGCGCATCCCTGTGCTCCATGAACTTCGAAACACCCCGACCCCGCACCCTGACTCGAATCCTCCTCGCCTCGGCCCTCCTGGGCGCGCCCCTCGGCGCCCAGACCTGGGAGACCTGCGGCGCCCTGCAGACCCTGGCCGGCGAGGCCGCGGGGGATCGCTTCGGGCAGATCGTCCGGGCCACCGGCGACACCGACGGAGACGGGGTCAACGACATCGTGGTCGGAGCGCCCAACAACACCGCCGCCGGGCCGGACGCGGGCCGCGCCTACCTCTACTCGGGGGCCAGCGGCGCCCTGCGCTTCAGCTTCAGCCCCACCCAGGCCGGCGGGAACTTCGGCTTCGTCGTCCACTCTGCCGGAGACGTGAACGGCGACGGCCTCGACGACGTGATCATCGGCGCACCCGACCCGGCGGGCACGACCCCCGGCGCGGCCTTCGTGTACTCCGGCCTCGACGGGGCGCTGCTCTACTCCTTCGCGGGCGAGAACGTCGACGACCAGTTCGGCCGCGAGGCGCGCGGCGTCGGCGACGTGAACGCGGATGGGCGCGACGACTTCGCCGTCGGCGCCACCCAGCACTCGAGCCAGGGCTTCCGGCGCGGTCGGGTCTACGTCTACTCCGGCCTGGACGCCTCGACCCTCTACGTCCTCGACGGCAGCGCGAACCGCGATCAGCTCGGGTCCGGTGTCGGCGCCCTCGGCGACCGCGACGGCGACGGGCATGACGACTTCATCCTGGGCGCCGACCAGGCCTTCGCCGGCCGCGGCAAGGCGCAGGTCTACGACGGTGCGAGCGGCGCCCTGGTCTGCACGTTGCTGGCCTCCGGCACCGGCGCCATCTTCGGCCGCAGCATGCTCGGCTTCGCCGGTGACCTGGGGGGTGACGGCGTGCCGGACTTCTTCGTCGGTGACTTCGCCGACGACCAGGGCCGCGGCCGGGTGCGGGTGTACGACGGGGCCACCTGCGCCCTGAGCTACGAGCTCGTGGGCGAAGCGCAGGGCGAGGCCTTCGGCACCGGCAGCGGCTGGGCCGGGGGCGACGTCGATGGCGACGGGCTGGACGACCTGTGCTTCGGCGCCCTGGGTGCGGGACCGAACGGCGGAGGTGCCCTGCGCCTCTTCCGTGGCACCGACGGCGCGCTGCTGGGGACGCTGCATGGCAGCGTCGACGGCGACGGCCTGGGCTTCGCCACCTCGGGGGCCGGCGACCTCGACGGCGACTCCTGGCCCGACTACCAGATCAGCTCGCCGGTCCACTCTTCCTCGAGCGGCATCGTCTACGTCCTCTCCG
>JAJFFA010000050.1 GCA_021776885.1 Planctomycetota bacterium | reverse complement strand
CTCAGCTTGCGGGCGAAGGTGAGCTCGGGCCCGAAGATCTGGCGTTGCAGTTCGGGCTGCAACGGGATCCAGCCTCCGGAACTGAGCACGTTGTTCGTGAAATTCGTCTCGTACCAGAAGCGCACGCTCTGCGGATCGAGCGCGCCGTCGAACGTCGGCAGCTGAAGCGCGTCCGACACCGGCGCGTCCGCCCCCTCGGCGTTCGACTGGCCCGCCACGAGAAACACCCGCACGGGCTTCGGAACGCCTTGCAGACCGCCAGCCGATGCTGTGGTCCCGGTCGAGCTGACCTGGGAGCGGGCCTGTCCTGTCACCCCAAGGGCGAAGACCGAGAGCAGGGCGACGGAGAGGAGTGTCTTCATGTGAAGAGGGTACCAGGCGCCCACTCGAGGCTCTCGCTCGCCCGCTGCGGCTCAGTCCGACCCCAGAACGCGGAACGCGTGCAGCCCGGTCGTCGTGGCGGCAGGCAGCACGCGGCTCCCTCCTGCTTGCGGTCTCGGTACTACCCGCGACGCAGGGCCTGGGTCGGCGTGAGGCGCGCGGCCTTCCAGGCCGGGAGCATGCCCCCCACCAGGCCCAGGAGCAGGGAGAAGAGCACCGCCGTCATGAGCACGCTGGGCGTGACGCGGAAGGCGAAGGCGATCTCGGTGAAGGTCTGGAAGTTCGTCGTGCCGGTCTCGATCCCGTTGATCGGCAGGGTCAGGAGGCACCCGACCAGGCCCCCGAGCAGCCCCAGCAGCAGGGACTCGAACAGGAACGAGAGGAAGATCGCGACGGGCCGAAAGCCGGTCGCCAACAGGATCCCGATCTCGTGGGTGCGCGCCGCGATGGCCGAGAGCATCGTGTTGGTCGCCGTGAAGACGGCCGCGATGCCCATGATCAGGCCCAGGAAGCCGGACAGGAACTTGAGCACCAGGGAGAGGGCGGTCGTCTGCGAGCTCAGGTAGGCGCGCTCGGTCAGGACCTTGGCCGGAGCCTGCTTGTCCTCTTTCAAGCGCGCCGCCAGGGCTTCGAGCGAGACGCCGTCGGCCAGGCGCGCGATCACGCGGTTCGGACCGTAGCGGTTGAGGGCGGTCAGGATGCTGTCCATGTCGCCCCAGATCTCGGAGTCGAAGGTGCCTCCGCTCTCGAACACGCCGACGACCTGGCAGGGCGTCGTGTTCAGGGTGATCACGTCGCCCACATCGCAATCGCGGATGCGGCCCGTCAGACGCCGCCCGACGATCACCTCGTTGGTTCCCGGAGTGAACGTGCGCCCCTCGACGATCTCGATCTCGTCGCCGCGGATCGCAAAGGTGGCCGGCTGCACGCCGCGGATCGGGACGTTGGTCTCGCCACCGCTCAGCTTGAAGCGCCGGATCGCCAGGAAGCACTCGATCCCCGCCAGGGGCAGGCCCTCTTCGTCGACGGCGGCTTCCTGCAGGCCCTTGACCAGGTAGGCACCCCGCTCGCGGGTGAAGACGCTGTCGCCCTCGTAGGTCGACCCGGGGCGCAGGAAGACGGCCACGTCCTCGCGGCCACTCTCCGCGTAGATACTGGCGAAGCCCTGCTGCAGGGCCAGGACACCGGCCACGGTGGCCACCGTCGCGGCGATCCCGAAGATCGTCAGCAGGCTCGCCGAGCGGCGCACGAAGAGACTGCGCAGATTGTAGGACAGGGGGACCAGCATGGCTCTACTCCCGCGCCGACAGGGCGTCGATGCACTTCAGCCGACTCGAGCGTAGGGCGGGTGCGATGCCGGCCACCAGGCCGATGACGACGATCAGCACCACAGCCAGGATCTTCGTCTCGTCCAGGATGCGGTAGGCGGGCAGCATGCTGCTGACCAGCTCGCGCATGCCCCCCTCGGAGCCCAGCGCCAGGCCCAGCCCCATGGCGCCGCCCACGCCGCAGAGCAGGAAAGACTGGGTCAGGAGCAGCCGGAACATGCTCGTGTCCGGGAAGCCCAGGGACTTCATGATGCCGATGTCGTGGGTCTGCTCCCGCGCCGCCATCAGCATGGTGTTGATGCAGGCCAGGACGATCGCGGCCAGGACCGCGCCGCCGATCACGCTGACGAAGAAGGGCACGTTGCCGAACATCGAGGCGAACTGCGCCTGGAACTCGGACTCGGTGGTCGTCTGCACGCGCTGCGGACCGTTCTCGTACAGCGCGTCGATCTCGGACATGACCCGCGTCGCACTGGTCGTCGGCTCGATGCTGACGACGATCGCCCCGACCTCGACCGGGGCGTCGCGGTCGACCTCGAGGGTCTTCTCGAAGTAGTCCCAGTGGAAGAAGAAGGTGTTCTCGTCCAGGGAGGCCTTGGAGGCCTCGTAGATCCCCACGACCTCGAAATCCCAGGCCACGTCGACCCCGTCGGGGTGCGGGAAGAGGGCTCCGCTGAGGGGGATCTTGTCGCCGACCTTCCAGTCGAAGGTCTTCGCCAGTCCGGTCCCCACCAGGGCGCCGGTGCGGGTGCCGATGAAGTCCTCCGGCGAGCCCTCGAGCCAGACCAGCTCGGGGTAGGCGCGCAGCAGCTTCTCGGGATCGACCGCGAACTGTCCGAAGAAGTTCGAGGGATCCTGGTACACGCCTCCGAACCACTGGAACGGAAAGGCCTCCTTCACGCCGTCAATGGCCTCGATGCGCGTCGGATAGGAGAGCGGCATGCCCACGTAGAGGCTGACGGCCGACTGCACCCAGAGGCGCGTCGTGCTGGCCTCCGTGGCCGCCGCCGTCAGGGCGGTGACCATCGAGCGCAGGGAGCAGAGCAGGAAGATCGCGACCATCAACGACAGCGCGGTCAAGAGCGAGCGCACCGGGTGGCGCAGCAGGTTGCGCAGCGACAGACCGAAGATCCCCATCAGAGACTCCGCACCGCGCCCAGCAGGCGGCCCTTGTCGAGCTGCACGATCTCCTGCGCGCGCGCTGCCGCAGCCGGGTCGTGGGTCACCATCAAGATGGTCTTGCCCACCTCCTCGATCAGCTCTCAGAGCAGGTCGAGCACCGCATCGGCGCTGGCCCGGTCGAGGTCCCCCGTCGGCTCGTCGGCGAGCAGCAGCTTCGGATCGGTGACGATGGCGCGGGCGATGGCGACGCGCTGCTCCTGCCCCCCCGAGAGCTGCTTGGGCCGGTGCCGTGCGCGGTCGGCGAGCCCGACCAGTTCGAGGGCGTGCAGCGCGTGCTCGCGCCGCTGGGACCTGGGCAGGGGCGAGAGCTGCAGGGGCAGCTCGACGTTCTCGAGGGCGGTCAGGACCGGGATCAGGTTGAAGCCCTGGAAGACGAAGCCGACGGTCTGCGCGCGCCAGTGGGCCAGGCTTCCGCTGTCGAGGTGGGCCAGCTCCTCCCCGGCCACCTCGAGGGACCCCGCATCCGCGTGGTCGAGCCCGCCGACCAGGTTCAGGAGTGTGGTCTTGCCCGAGCCCGAGGGGCCCATCAGGGCGTTGAAGCGCCCGGCGTCCATCTGCAGATCGAGCCCGTCCAGGACGCGCAGGGTCTCTTCGCCACGGGTGTAGGTCTTCTCGAGCCCGCGGGCCGCGATCATCACGTTCGACATGGTTTCATCCTTGGATCCGGACGCGGTCGCCGTCCTCGAGGTCCGCGGGTGGATCGAGCACGACGCGCTCTCCCGCTTGCAGTCCGCTCTTCACGCGCACGCGCTCGCGGCGCGCTTCGCCGTCCACTTCGATCCGACGCCAGCGCGCGACGTCGCGCTCGAGCACGAAGGCTCCGTCGACGCCGTCGACCCGCACGAGGCAGCCCTGGGGCAACAGAATCGAGGGCCCTTCCGCCTGCGCCACATCTCGGGCTCGCTGCGCCCCCGCTTCGCCCGCGAACACGACGCGCACGCCCATCTCGGGGCGCAGCACCTCGGCCAGCTCTTCGAAGACGACGCGCACCTCGACGGTCGCTTTCTGACGGTTGGCCGTGGGCCAGATGCGGTCCACGCGCCCGCCGAAGCGCCGCCCCGGGAAGGCGTCGAGGAAGATCTCCGCCGACTCGCCCACGCGCACGGACTCGAGGCTCGTCTCGGGCAGCTCGACTTGCACCTCGAGGGAGGAGAAGTCGACCAGGGTCACCACCGAGCCGCGCGAACCACCGCCCAGGGCGCTGGGGCTGACCACCTCCCCCAGCTCGGCATCCTTGAGCACCACGACGCCGTCGAAGGGGGCGCGCACCGCGGTCTTGTCGAGGGTGGCCTGGGCCTGGTCGCGGGAGGCGCGGTGCACGTCGAGTCCGACCTCGGCCTCGTGCTGGCGGGCCTGGGCGGCCTCGAGTCGGCGCTCGCTCTCGACCAGCGCCGCCTGGGCCGCACGCACACCGGCCTGGGTGGAGGTCGAGAGGGCGCGCGCACGCAGCAGGCTGGTCTCGGCCTCGTCCACTCGCGCCCGGGACTGGACCGCGCCTTCGAGCAGCTCCGACTCGCGCGCCAGGGTCTTCTGCGCCAGGTCGATCTGCGCCTGGGCGTCGACCTCGCTGGCCTGCGCCTGCTCGAGCTGCGCGGCCAGGGTCTCGAGGTTGGCCCGCGCCGCGGCGACGTCCGAGCCCGCGCTGGCCAGCGAAGCCTCGCCCACGGCGAGCTCGGCCTCGGTGCGTCGCAGGGCCGCACTGAACTCCTCCGAGAACAGGCGCGCGACGACGTCACCCGCCTTGACCACCGAGCCCTCCTCGACGTTCATCTCGACGATGCGTCCCGGGGTGTCCGCGGACAGGGCCGCGCGGTTGCGCGCGACGATGTAGCCCCCGGCCGATGTTCCGGAGGCGGCGCTGGCTGCGGCCGGGTTGGCCTCGAACACCTCGTACACCGCGACCGTGGGCAGGGTCAGCCGGTCCAGGGTCCGGCCCAGGGGGCCGCGGAAGAGCCAGCCCAGGCCGGCCACGAGGGCCAGAACCACGAGCCAACCGAGCCCGCCGCTCCGGCGCGGGCGACGGGCCGGGGTCGCCGAACGGTCGATCTTGAGCTTCTCGAGTTCCACGCGGGGCGGACGCGGCAGCGTCGGGCGAGACTCTACCCGCGCGGGGGCGGAGGGGCGAGGCCCCCGACATGTGGGGTTCGGGGCAGGTCTGCCCCCTCGACCTTGGGGGCAGGCCCTGCAACGGGCCCGCGGTGGTACGATTTTTCTTCGACACCTACCCCCGCTTTCGCTCCGAAGGACGGAAAGGACAGTGTCCCTTCGACCGATGGACAACCTTCGGCAGGTCGCCCGACGCGGCCCCTCCGACTCCCACAACGGCACCCATGGCACCCCGAACCAGCTGGAAGGGCTTCATCAAGCTCAGCCTCGTCTCCGTTCCCGTCCGGGCGTTCACGAGCAACGACACCGGGGAGGAGATCCGGCTGAACCAGCTCCACAAGGAGTGCCACAGTCGCATCCGCTACAAGAAGGTGTGCCCGGAGCACGGCGAGGTGAAGGCGCCGGAGATCGTCAGCGGCTACGAGTACGCCAAGGACCAGTACGTCGTGATCGACACCCAGGAGGTCAGCAAGCTGCGCAAGGAGCCCGACCGCTCGGTGCGCCTGGATGGCTTCATCAAGCCGGGTGAGATCGATCCCCTGTACTTCGCGGGCAAGGGCTACTACCTCTTGCCCGACGGCAAGCCGGGGGAGCAGGCGTACAGCTTGCTGGCCAAGGGCATGCAGCAGGCCGAGGTCTACGCCGTGGCCAAGGTGGTGCTGTCCGGCCGCGAGCAGCTCGTGCTGTTGCGTCCGGTCGAGGGGGTGCTGGTGCTCTCGGTGCTCTCGTACCCGAAGAAGGTCAAGTCCCTCGACGAGTTCGTGCGCGAGGTGCCCGACGGCGAGCTGCGCAAGGACGAGGAGAAGCTGACCCAGACCCTGATCGACGCCTCGTTCCTCGAGGAGTTCGACTTCCAGAGCTACGAGGACGACTACACCGAGAAGCTCTCGGAGCTGATCCAGCTCAAGGTCGACGGCAAGGAAGTGGTCCAGGCCCCCGACCACGAAGAGCCGAAGATCCTCAACCTGATGGACGCCCTGAAGAAGAGCGTGGCGGAGGCCCAGACCAGCACCAAGAAGATGGCGCCCTCGGTCAAGGCCAAGAAGCCGGCGGCCAAGAAGAAGGCCGCCACCAAGAAGAAGAGCGGCTAGCGCCATCAGGCCGGGCAAGGCGCGCTCCACGCGCTACTCTGGGACCCATGGGCAAGCGCCTCGCGATCTTGGCTGCCGCTCTGCTCGTCGCAGGCCTGGCGTTGCTGTGGTTCTCCCGCCCGGCACCGCTGCCCGAACTGGGCCGTCTCGATGCCCCGGGCCAGGGCCCGCGGACGAGCGCGCAGCTCGAGGAGCTCCCCACGCCACCGCGAGCGAGCCCCACGCGCGTTGAGCCCGCGCGAGACAGCGCGGCTCAGGGCGACGTGCCCGACGACGGGACCGAGGACGTGCAGCGGCCGGCCTCAGACGATCGACTGACCGGGCGGGTGCTCGACGCGGCCGGCGCGCCGCTCGAGGGAGCGACCCTCGAGGTCAGCCTCGACACGACCGCCGAGTACTCGGTCCTCGACCTCTGGAACATGCCGCCCCCGCGCAGCGCCGGTCGGGGGACGAGCGGCGCGGGCGGTCGCTTCACGATCACGGTCCCGCATGCCGTGCCCCTCGAGCTCAGCGCCTCGCACCCCGGCTATGCGCGGGCACGGCGCGACCCCGTGTTCGGTGGCGAACACGTCGAGGTCGTCCTCTTGCCCGCTGCGCGCGTCGAGGGCCGGATCACTCAAGCGGCGAGCGGCGACCCCGTGGCGGAGGTGCAGGTCAGGCTGGTCGTACGCGGCGTCGGTAGCGTGGCCGAGACGCGCTCGGATGCGGCCGGGCGCTACAGCCTCGAGGCCCTGCCCGCCGGCGTCTTCTGGCTCCAGGTTCGGCCACAAGAGCGGGCCGCCCCCGCGTGGGTGACCCTCGAGCTGGCAGAGGGCGAGACGCGCGTGCACGACATCGCCCTGCAGGACGGGGTCCTGGTCCAGGGCACGGTGACCGACGCGAGCTCGGGCGCGCGGATCGCCCAGGCCGAGATCGGGGAGGGCTGGGTCTATCGCAAGTCGGTGCGCACGGACGCGGAGGGGCGCTACGCCCTGCACGGCTTCGGCGGACCCGGCGTCTACGACATCCACGTACGCGCCGAGGGCTACGGCGCAAGCCAGCACGAGTTCACCGCCCTGCCGAGCGAGACGACCAGCCTCGACTTCGCCCTCGAGCCGGCCCGCCGCGCCAGCGGGATCGTGGTCGACGGGGGCGGCGCGCCCATCGAAGGCGCCTACGTCGCGGCCGTCGCCAACCGCTACGAAGACAGCGACCAGCACGTCGACTGGGTCTCGGGAGCGACCGAAGCCGACGGCAGCTTCGAGCTGCGCTCCCTGCGGCCCGAGCTGCAGCACGTGCTCTTCGTGCGCGCCCTGGACCACGGCACGCTCGTTCTGTGGTTCCCCCCGGACGAGCTCGACCGCCCGTTCGTGGACCTGGGGCGGATCCAGCTCCCCGCTTCCGTGCTCCTGTCGGGAACCGTCCGCGATGAGCGCGGCCAGCCACTCCCCGGCCTCGAGCTCGAGCTCGCCGGCTGGAGCGCTGACGCGGCGCGCCTGCGCGAGACGCCCCTCTCCCCTGCGGACGAGATATCCGCCCGCTATGTGGGGCGGCGTGAGTCGTTCACCGACAGCCGCGGGCGCTTCCACTTCCGCGACGTGGCACCCGGCGACTACACGCTGACCCTGGAGAGCCGCGAGAGCGGGCCGAAGCTCGAAGAAGCCGTGCGCCTGGAGCCCGGGCAGGATCGCCAGCTCGAGCTCGTCTACGCGACCGGCCTCTCGATCCGCGGCCGTGTGCTCGACCCGCACGGCGCAGGACTGGCCGGAGTCCTGGTCTCGTACGTCGGCAATCCGACCGGGCGTAGCGCCGTCAGCGCGGCGCAGGGAGACTTCGTCATCAGTGGGCTGGAAGAGCGTGAGTACGCACTGTTCGCGGACCCGGTCTTCGTCAACTCAGCGGACGAGGGAATCGAGTACGTGCGCACCCTCCCCGCCAGCATCCGCGCGGGCGAGACCGGCGTCGAGTTGCGCGTGGGGAATGCCGTGTTGCTCAGCGGTCGCGTCGTCGACGCGGCGGGCGCGCCCGTGCCCCACGCCATCCTCTACGCCAACGCCGCGGACGACGCCGACGACCAGCTCGACTGGACCCTCGCCAGCCCCGACGGAGCGTTCGAGTTGAAGGTCGCGGAAGGAGCGCGCGCCAGAATCAGCGCCTATGCGAGCGCTCCCGATGAGACCTCACCCGTCGGCCACAGCGCGATCCCGCGCACTCCGGTCGGGGAGCTCTTCGACATCGTGGCGCCAGCGAGCGACCTCGAGATCCGTCTGCCCGAATAGGTGCAGCGGGTGAGAGCTTCGGCCTGAGCGCTGCCCAGGCGAAGCCAGGCGAGGCGAAGCCAGGCGAGGCGACCTCAGGCGAAGAGGCCGGGCAGGGCGCCCGTGCTGTCGCCGAAGCGCTCGGTCTCGACGCCGACGCCGTTCAAGAGGCTGACGTAGAGGTTCGACAGGGGCACCGAGGCGTCGTGCACGCTGTACTGGCCGTGGGTCGCCCCCATGGCGCGGCCGCCGGCGACCAGCAGCGGGCAGTTGCGCGCGTTGTGGGTCGTGCTGCACGAGCTGCCGTACAGCAAGAGGCTGCTGTCGAGCAGCGGCCCGTGCTCGTCCTGCGTCGTGCTCATGCGTTCGACGAAGTAGGTGAACTGCTGGGCGTACCAGGCGTCGAAGGGCCCCCACTGCTCCCAGTGGCCTTCATGGACGTCGTGGCTGATCGTGTGGTGGGTGCGCTCGATGCCCAGGGCCAGCTTGGGGAAGTTGTCCCCGAAGCCCATGCCGTCCTCGCGGCCCAGCATGTACGTCGCCACCCGCGTCAGGTCGGTCTGGAAGGCCAGCACGAGCAGGTCGAAGGTGGCGCGCAGGTAGGCCGTGGGGTCGACGCGCGGATCCGGGTCGAGGTCGATGTGCGCCGCGTCGAAGGGCTTCATCGGAATGTCGAGCCAGGCCTCGTTGCGCCGGATCTGCTCCTCGACCGAGTTCAGGGACTCGAGGTACTCGTCCAGCTTGGCGCGGTCGAGCTCACCCAGCTTGCCGCGCAGGCGGCGCGAGTCCTCGAGCACGAGGTCGACGATCTTCTTGCCCTGGGCCAGGCTGCGGCGCCGCTCTGCCGTCGGCTCGGGGGCCGGCTCAGGGCGCCGCTCGGAAGTCGACCCGGAAGTCGGCCCGGAAGTCGGCTCGGACGTCGACGTGGAGCGGCTCGCGGCCTGCGCCTGGTGCGGCGCGAAGTAGCGCTCGAAGATCTGCCGCTGGCGGTGCTCCGAGGGGATCGGCTTGCCGTGGTGGTTGAACGAGAGGGTCGAGACGCGCGACTTGTAGCCGACACCCCCGTCCGTCGAGAGCACCAGGGAGGGGTAGCGCGTGTGGCGCTGGAGCTGGCGCGCCGCCACCTGGTCGACCGAGACCGAGTTCAGGTAGGCGTCGCCGCGCACGTCCCCGGCGGTCAGGAAGGTGTCCCCGGCCAGGTGACCGAGGAGCTCGCGGCTCTTGGGGTGCGACAGCCCACCGAAGACCGACAGCTGGTCGCGGTAGGGCTCGAGGGAGGCCAGCACCTTCGTGAAGCGGAAGTCGCGCCCCGCGCCACTGGGGAACCAGCGCCACTGGGCGTTCTCGCTGTCGCCCTCGTCCGGCAGGCTGCAGCCGTTGGGGAAGTAGACGACGCACAGGCGCCGCGGCGCGGCGCTGTCCTGCGTCCGCGCCCAGGCCATGCTCTCGAGGAAGGGCAGGCTGCAGGCCACGCCCGCCCCCCGCAGGAAGCTGCGCCGATCGAGGTGCCAGGACTTGCGACTCATGGTTGGAAGGAGGGGCTGAGGACGATGCCCTCCAGGACCGAGCGTAGGGTGTACCCCTTCGCGCGGACGTGCTCCAGGATACCCTCCAGCTCCTCGTCGTCCCCCAGATGGGCGTCGCGGCCCAGGGCGTAGGCGAAGAGGTGCTCCACCAGCGCCCCGGCGAAGTCCTCGCGCGCCTGGCCCAGGAGGTAGGCCTTGAGCTCGTCCAGGCCGTCGATCGGCGTCCCGTCCGGGAGCACCGTCGAGGCGTCGACGGGCTTGCCCCCGGCCTCGCTGCGCCGCAGGCCGACCGCGTCGTAGCCCTCGAAGGCGAGGCCGAAGGGGTCGATGCCCGCGTGGCAATCGCGACACGACACGCTGTCGCGATGCAGCTCGAGCTGCTCCTTGAGGGACAGGCCCTCGAAGCCCGGCGCCGCGGGGTCCAGGTCGGGCACGTTGGGCGGCGGCGGCGGCGGGCGCTCGCCCAGGATCTTCTCCTTGACCCACACGGCGCGCTTGATCGGGTGGGGTTCGCTGCCGTCCGAGTGGCCCGCGAGGAAGCTGCCCTGGGACAGGAGGCCGCCCCGGCCCTGCTCGGGCCGGATCGGCACGCGGCGGAAGGCCAGGCCCGCGACCTCGGGCACGCCGTAGAACTCCGCCAGGTTCTGGTTGAGCATGGCGAAGTCCGAATCGATCAGCGTGAACAGGCTCTCGTCCGCGCGCAGGACCTCGTGGAAGAAGGCGTAGGTCTCGTGGAGCATGTCGCGCTTGACGAAGCGCGTGTAGGCCGGGAACTTGCCCACGTTGATGGTCATGGCCTCGTGGCGGTCGAGCCGCAACCACTCGGAGACGAAGGCGCGCTCGAAGCGCTCGACGCGCGGGTCGTCGAGCATGCGCTGCACCTGCGCGCTGAGCTCCGCCGCCAGGCGCCCCTCGCGCGCCAGCCGCGTCAGGGTTGCGTCCGGCGGCGAGTTCCACAGGAAGTACGCGAGCCGCGCCGCCAGGGCGCTCTGGGCCGGCACTTCGCTCTCGGGCTCGGCCAGGTACAGGAAGTTGGGCGAGCACAAGGCCGCCACGAGCACCTCGCGCAGGCTCTCTTCGTAGTGCTCGTGATCCCCGCGTAGCCCGCGCCAGAAGGCCAGGTAGCGCTCGAGCTCGACGTCTTCGAGTGGCCGGCGGAAGGCGCGCTCGAGGAAGGCGGCCAGGACCTCGCGCGTGTAGAGCTCCTCGTCGCCCTCGTGGGCCGAGGGGAACAGGATGCGCGTGTGCGACGCGGGCGGCCAGACGTCGAAGTAGGGCGCCTCGAACTCGATCGAGCGCACCAGGAGCGGCGGGCCGGGATCATCGGCGCTCTTCACCAGGTGATCGTTCCACAGCCCCAGCAAGAGGAAGCCGGAGAGGATCTCGGTGTCCCCGGACTCGGGCTCGGGGATCGGCAGGTTCTCGAGCCGCCCGCGGAAGGTGTACGTCTCGGGGCTGCCGTGGGCCGCGAGCACCTCCTGCGGCGCGTCGAAGGTCTGGTAGTCCATGCCATCGTCGGTGCGCGTGCCGACGAAGACGCGCAAAGCCGGGACCTTGGCGGAGACCGCGGCGGCCAGCCGTTCGGTGCGCGTGGTGAAGGGCGCCAGGGCGGGATGCCCGCTGCTCAGGGGCGTCAGCACGACCTCGTGGAAGCCGAGGAAGAAGGGGCCGCCGATGCGCAGGTCGATCTTCCCGGCGGGGACGTAGGCCACCCCCAGGGGGCTGATCTGGCGCTCCGGCGCGGCCTCGCCCGCGGCCAGGAGTG
>JAJFFA010000490.1 GCA_021776885.1 Planctomycetota bacterium | reverse complement strand
GCGGTGGAAGGTCGCGTCGACGCGATAGCGCTCGAAGGCCTCGCGCGCTGTGTAGCGATGGGCGTGGCGCACGACGGCGGCGGGCTGGAAGACCAGGCGCCAGCCGGCCGCCCGGGCCTCCCGCGCCCAGGCCTCGTCCTCGCCGAAGGGTACGTCCGGAAAGGGCAGCTCGCGGAAGACCGAGCGTCGCACGCAGCTGGCTACGTTGTTGAAGCGTAGCCCACCCTCGCTCAGGTTGCGCACGCTGCCCTCCCCCGCCGCTTCGGGCGCCGCCAGGACGGTGCGCGCGGTCAGGGGGTCGTCCCCCGCGCGGGGCAGGACGCGGCAGGTCGCGCCGGCCACCTCGGGGTCCTCGAAGACCTCGGCGAAGCGCGCGAGGAAGTCCCGACCCTCGGGGCAGGCGTCCTGGGAGAGGAACACGAGCAGCTCGCCCCGCGCCCCCTCGGCCAGGGCGTTGCGCGTCGCCCCGTGGCGGAAGTCCGCACGCCGCACGCAGGTCACCTGGGCCCCCGCCTCGGCCAGCAGCTGGCGCGTGCCGTCCTCTGACTCCGAGTCGATCGCACGCAGCTCGAAGCCGCCCTCGAGCTCCTGCGCCGCGAGGGCCGGCAGGAGCGCGGCGAGGTGCCGCGCTCCGTTCAGGGTCGGGACGAGAACGGAGACTCGGGGTGCGGACATGGTGGGCTCGAATCGTACCCCGTCCGAGCACCCGAGCCCCAGGCCTGAGGGGGCGCCCGACGGCCCGTGGCGAAGCCCCCTGGTAGAATCTGACCGTGAGGCCTGGGTGTGGAAGACAGAAGGGCTGCTCCCATGTTCGAAGCTCTGCGCGGTGCCCGCTCCCGACCGGCACCTCAGAACCAGGATCCGTCGGGCTCGCACCAACCCGACCCGGGGGGCCGGGGCCACCCGCCCTCGACCCGCTGGCGACGCTCCGCGCGACGCGTGACACGCATCGCTCGCTCCCCTGCAGATTGGCTCGAGCGCAGGGCCCTGGCGCGCGGCACCCCGCCCGCCCCGGTGCCCATCGACGAGCGCCTCGGCTACGCCCTGTTCGGCCCCGGCGAGCTGCCTGGCTGCGAGGGCGCGATCGACGCCGCGCGACGGGTGTGGACCGAGACCCGGGCCCACATCGAACGCATCACACGCCACCACCCCGGGCGCTTCGGGATCGTCTTCGACTTGCTGTCCGACGACCGCATCGTGCAGCACCCTGCCCTGCTCGACTTCGCCCTCTCGGATCCGGTGCTCGATGCGGTCACCGGCTACCTCGGCACGGTGCCCGTCCTGCGCCGCATCGGTCTGGGCTACTCCCCCGTAGGGCCCCCCGGCCGCGCTCCCTTCGCCAGCCAGCTCTTCCACCTGGACCGCGAGGACGACCGCCAGGCCAAGCTTTTCCTGGCTCCCGAGATCGTCGCATCGGACATGGGTCCCTTCAGCTTCGCCCCGGCCCCGGCCAGCGCGCGCGTCCTGCGCTGCCTGCCTGCCTCCCGGGCGAGCGCTGCCCTCGAGGTCCCCGACGCCGCCGTGCACGCCGAGCTGGGCGGGCCGCCTGCAAGGCTGACCGGCCCGCCCGGCAGCGGCGTCTTCGTCGACACCTCGCGCTGTCTGCACTTCGGCAGCCGCGACGTGCGCCGGCCGCGGCGCCTGCTGACCTTTGTCTACCAGCGCCATCACCTGGTGGACGAGACCCCTTTCAACTGCTTCGACCTGCGCCGCGCGGGCAGCGACCGGCGCCGGCAGCTCGCGCTGACGCCCCCGCGTCCCTGCCCGCCGGGCTATTTCTTCCCCAACCCCCTGACCCACCCGGGACCCAGCGCCCGCGGAAGGGCGAAGGGCGGCTGACCCACCGATTCGCCTGCGTTCTCGCGTCCCACCATGAGCCACGAATCACCATTCCTGAACGAAAGCAGTTTCACCACAGCTCCTAGACTGGGCCCATGTCCCACGTGAAGGCCAACCCCGCTGTCGACGCCTACATCGATCGAGCTCCCGACTTCGCCCAGCCGATCCTCGAGAAGATCCGTAAGGCCTTCCACAAGGCCTCGCCCCAGCTCGAGGAGACGATCAAGTGGGGCGTACCCTACTTCGAGTACCGCGGCCTCGTTGGCGGCATGGCGGCCTTCAAGCAGCACGTCGGCTTCGGGCTCTGGAAGTCCAAGCAGCTCGACGATCCCGAGGGCCTGTTCAAGGGCGCCCCCAAGGCCAGCATGTGCACGACCCAGGTGACCCACGCCCGGGAGCTGCCCACCCAGAAGGTGCTGGTCGACTACATCCGCCGCGCCGTCGCTCTGAACGAAGCGGGCGACGCTCCCTCGCCCCGCCCGCGCAAGAAGCCGATCCGGGTCACGGTCCCTGACGACCTCGCCCGCGCCCTGGCCCGTGACGCCACGGCACGCCGCACCTTCGAGGACTTCGCCCCGAGCTACCGCCGCGACTACGTCGAGTGGCTGACGGAGGCCAAGACCCAGGCGACCCGCGAGCGGCGCCTCGCCACGACCCTCGAGTGGCTGGCCGAGGGCAAGCCGCGCAACTGGAAGTACGACCCGAAGTACCGCTGAGGGTGCGCGGCTTCCAGCCGGACACACGACGAGCCCGTCGCGATTCCTCGCAACGGGCTCGTGTGCGACTCCGGAGGGTTCCGGAGCCTCTTGGCCTGCTAGAGGGTGGCGGCGTTCTCGGCCAGGTAGCTGGCGACGCCCTCGGCGTTGGGCTTCATGCCGCTCTTGCCCTTGTTCCAGCCAGCGGGGCAGACCTCGCCGTGGGACTCGGTGAACTGCAGGGCGTCGACCATGCGGATGGCCTCGTCGACGTTGCGGCCCAGGGGCAGATCGTTGACGATCTGGTGCCGCACGACGCCGTCCTTGTCGATCAGGAACAGGCCGCGGAAGGCCACGGTGCCGGCCGGGACGAGCACGTCGTAGTCGCGGGCGATGTCCTTGGTCAGGTCGGCGACCAGGGGGTAGCCGATCTCGCCGATGCCGCCCTTCTCGACCGGCGTGTTGCGCCAGGCGAGGTGCGTGAAGTGGCTGTCGACGGAGACCCCGAGCACCTCGCAGCCGCGCTCCTGGAAGTCACCCGCGCGATTGTGGAACGCGATGATCTCCGAGGGGCAGACGAAGGTGAAGTCGAGGGGGT
>JAJFFA010000489.1 GCA_021776885.1 Planctomycetota bacterium | reverse complement strand
GTGCGCCAGCTTGGCGATGCTGGTCGTCTTTCCCGATCCGTTCACGCCCACGATCAGGATCACCGTCGGGTGGGCGTCCAGGCTGACCTCGCTGCCGTGCTCGCCCAGACGCTCGAGCAGGAAGCTGCGCAGGGTCTTGCGCACGTCCTGTTCGCCCTTGAGGTCGCCGCGCTTGTGCAGGCGCGCCAGCTCGGCGCACAGCTCCCCCGCGAGGGGGCCGAGGTCCGAGGTGTAGAGCAGCTCCTCCAGCTCGTCGAGCAGGGCCTGGTCGATGGGGCGCCCCCCCTTGAACAGCGAGGACAGCCCGTCCGAGACGGCGACGCGGGTCTTCTTGAGGCGCTGCTTGAGTCGGTCGAACAGGCCCACGGCTCAGTCCTCCGCGTCCGCCGCGGCGTCCGCTGCGGCATCCGTCGCGCTGCGCGCATCCGCGCCACCCGGGTCGCCCGCCAGGGGCGGGGCATCCACCTCCGCCGGTACGGTCGAGCGGTTCTTGATCTTGTCCAGGATGCCGTTGATGAAGGCACCCGAGTTCTCCGTCGAGTAGCGCTTGCCCAGCTCGATGGCCTCGTTGATCGCGACCTTGGGCGGGATGTCGCGGCAGAACAAGAGCTCGAAGGTGGCCAGGCGCAGGACGTTGCGGTCGATCACCGCCATGCGCGAGATCTGCCAGTTCTGCGCGACGCTCTGGACCTCGGCGTCGATGGCCGTGCGCTGTTCGTGGGCGCCCTCGACCAGGCGCCGCGCGAAGCGGCAGGTCTCGGCGTCGCGCTCTTCGCCACGCAGGAAGAGCGCCAGCTCGTCGATCATGGGATCTCCAAGCAGGTCGATCTGGTAGAGGAACTGCAGGGCCAGCTCGCGTGCGCGGGTTCGCTTTTTCATCGCTCGTCTTGGCTCGTTGCGGAGGTGCTGGCCTGGTCGAGGGCCTCGAGCACCTCGAGGGCCGCGCGTGCCACCTCGCGACCGCGGTCCTCGCGACCGCCGTCCTGTGGGGCCAGGGCGCGGGCGCGGGCTTGTTCGAGGGTGTCGCAGGTCAGGACGCCGAACAGGATCGGCTTGTCGGTCTCGAGGCTGGCGCTGACGATGCCCTGGACCGCGCCGTGGGAGACGTAGACGTCGTGGCTGGTCTCGCCCTTCAGCACCAGCCCGAAGCAGAGCACCGCGTCCACGTCGTTGCGCCGGGCCAGCCGGCGCGCCACCAGGGGCAGCTCGAGGGAGCCCGGGACCCAGTGCACGCGGAAGTCGGCCGCCGCCATGCCCGCCGACCTCAGCTCGCGCTCGGCCGAGGCGAGCATGGCTCCGGTCAGGTCCTCGTGGAACCGGGACACGACGGCGGCGACGCGCACGCCGGGGCGTGCGCGGACCGATCGTTCCGAATGCTTCGGGTCGAGGGCCATGGGCGGGACTGGAAAGGAGCGGGGCGAAGGGAGCCAGAGATTCTAGGGCTTGCTGCCGTCAGGTAAAGGCCTCGGGGCTGAGCCTGCTCCGAAGTAGACTCCGCCCAGAGAATTGTCCGCCTCAGAAAGGTCCAAAGAATGACGCTCCGTTCGACCCTGATCCTTGCCGCCGGCGCCGCCGGTCTCGCCGCCTGCGCCAGCACGTCCCCCGCGCCCCGGGCTGTGGGCTCGACTTCGGTCGGCGCCCCCTCCGCGCTCTACGCCGCGCCCCTCCCGGCTGCCGGGAAGGAGCCCGTCACGCACCTCGAGATCTTCGTCGAGGACGTGGAGCTGGGCGAGGTCGACATCGAGGTGGATGGCTTCCCCGAGTTCACGACGATGGACGTCGAGCGCACCCGCACGGGCTTCCGCGGCTCCTTCGGCGGCCGCGCGGCCAAGGGCTACGTTCAGCTCTTCGGCGAGGAGATCAAGTCGGCCGCGGTCGGCGGCGGGGACGAGCTCGACAGCTACGGCCTGGGCGGCGGCGTGGTCGGCAAGCCGCGCATCGCCAGCTTCAGTGACGACGCCGGCCTGATCCTGCCCTACCGCTTTGGCGTCAACGTCGTCGCGGGGGACGCCAATGCCATCGACCTCCTGATCTACGGCGAGGCCGAGCTCGAGATCGGCATCGGGGCGGACGTCTTCGGCTTCCAGCCCGCGGTCGGCTTCTACGTGCAGTCCTTCGCTGGGGCCTTCGAGCAAGACCTGGACGACGACGATGAGGACGACGATCCGGACGGCGACATCAGCGCCAGCAACTCCGGCGGCTATGTCGAGCTGTACTACCGCAACGCGGACTTCCCGCTGTATGGTCGTGTGCGCGCGAACTTCTCCGATGTCGACGGTGCCCTGTTCACCATCGGCGCGGCCTTCTGAGCCCAAAGGACTGCCCTCGATGAACACGTTGACCTGCGCGCGAAGCCTGCCGCTCGCCGTCCTTTTTCTGGCCGCCTGTGCGGTCACGCCGGGGTCGACCCGCGCGGCCCTGGGGCCCGTCGGCGGTCCGCTGGCGTTCCAGGACGAGGACGTCTTCGAAGACGCTCCGCCCCCCCCGCAAGCGACCACGATCCCGGTCGCGTCGACGCGTGGGGATGCGGTGCAGCTCGAGTTCGTCTACTCCGAGCTCGACCTGGGCAAGGTGACGATCGAGGGCTCGAATATCGGCAAGAACTCCATGACCGATGTCTCGCGCCTGCGCCGCACGCTGCGCGGCAACTTCGGCGCGCAGGAGCTACGGGGCTTCGTGCAGGTCTTCAGCGAGGACTTCGCGGGGCTCTTCGACAACTACGGCCTGGGCGGGGGCGTCACCGGATCACCCGTCGTGCACGAGGTGGATGAGAACCTGAGCCTGACCGTGCCCTACCGCGCCGGCGCCAACCTGGTGGTGGGGGAGAACGACGCAGACGACTTCGGGGCCTACCTCGAGCTCGAGGCCGAGGCCGCGATCGCCACGCGCTTCACCGGCTTCCAGATGTCCCTCGGGGCCTACCTGACCACGTTCAACGGTGTCATCGACAACAAGGACGACAACGACGGCGACGACAGCGACGAGTTCGACGCCACCAATGCGGGCCTCTTCATGGAGGTCTTGTTCTCGGGCCCGGCCCTGCCGGTCCTGGGCAGCATCCGCATCCTCGGCGGGAACACCGAGGGCCTGCTGCTGTCGATCGGCGCGTCGTTCTGACGCGCCGGGTTACCTCCAGGATGCGTCCGGGGCTTAGCCCTGGGCGTCCTGGAGGGCGCCGGCCAAGGACGGTCCGGCGCCGCTCGACGGCACGTCCACGGGCTCGCGCTCGACCGGGCTCGTGCTGAGGGCGCGGGCCAGG
>JAJFFA010000488.1 GCA_021776885.1 Planctomycetota bacterium | reverse complement strand
GTGCGCCAGGAGTAGGCCAGCTCGCCCGCTGCGCTCTCGGCATCGACGACATCCGCCGTCAGATCCAGCTGCGTCGACGAGCCGCTGGCGTAGGTCGCCCCCGCGCCCGGGCTGCTCAGCTCGACCCTGGGGGCCTGGTTGTCGAGGTGCACGGGCAGCAGCGCGCTGCCCGCCTCGCCGCCCGCGTCCGTGACCAGGACGGAGACCGTGCGCAGGAGGGGCGCGCCGCCCGGGTTCGAGAAGACGTGCACGGGGCTGGGCTCCGTCGACGTGCTGCCGTCGCCGAAGTCCCACAGGAAGGTCAGCGCGGCGCCCTCGGGGTCGTTCGACGCGCTGGCATCGAAGCGCACCGTGAGGGGACTCGGGCCGCCCTCGACGTCGGCACTGGCCGCGACCTGCGGCGGCACGTTCGCGCCCGCGGTGTAGCGCAGGCGGCGCAGCTCGCTGCCCGAGAAGCGCGAGTAGAGCACGCTGCCGTCCGCCGGATCCTCCGTCGCGTGGACCGGCCCGAGCAGGGTACCGAAGTCCTCGACCGCGGTCAGCCGGTCCGCGGGGTCGAAGTGCAGGGCGCGCATCCAGGCCCGCCCGAAGTCCATCAACAGGTACGTCCCCGCGTAGTCGCCGAAGCCGACGGGCCCGAGCCAGGCCCCGCCCACCGCGCAGTTGCCCGCGAAGGGATCCCCCGCCACCGGGCAGGCCGGATCGCCCAGGTTCGACTTGCGCGCCTGGCCGTTCTCGAAGACCGGCACGCGGGCGTTGGGGTTCCCGCCGTGGCGCCAGTCGATCACCGGGCGGCGGTGCATGAAGGTCGGCGTGCCCGCGGCAATCTGGGTGCCCGCATCACAGGGGTTGGGGAAGCCAGGCGAGTGGTCCTCGCGCTCCTGCTTCAGGAGGTCCTGGAAGTCGAAGAACTCCTGGGTGCAGCCGCCCTGTCCGAAGAGCGGATTGGGGGCGTCGAGGTTGGCCGTGGGCACGTCGCGGTAGCGCGACTGCGGGGTCATGCCCTCGAAGATCGGCCAGCCCAGGTTCGAGCCCGCCTCGCTGACGACGTGCAGCTCCTCCCAGGTCTCCCAGCCCACGTCCCCGATGTACAGCACCCCCGGGTCACCGGCCGCCGGGTCCGGATCCCCCGTTCCCGGGCGCACGGAGAAGCGGAACGGGTTGCGCAGCCCCAGGGCGTAGACCCGCGAGCGTGCAGCGCGCGGCTCGGCCGCATCGAAGAACGGGTTCGAGGGCAGGCCGTCCCCCGTCGCCGGGTCGAGACGCAGCACCTTGCCGCTGAGGCAATCGAGCAGCTGCGAGCGGAAGGCACCGACGTTCTCGGCCGGGCGCAGGATCCCGTCGTTCAGGGCCTGGGCGACGAAGGTGCCCGGGTGGTCGCCGTCGTCGACGCCGTTGTAGCTGGCGCCGTCCCCGGACACCGCGAGCAGCGAGCCGTCCGCCCCGAAGGCCAGTCCGCCGGTGCCGTGGGAGTCGTGGGTCAGGGGCACACCGCTGCCCGCGTCCTCGCCCAGGAGCACGCGCCGACTTCCCGGCAGCAGGCTGTCGAAGCCGTTCGCCGCGTCCGCCGTGAAGCGCGTGATGCGGCCGATGGTGGCCGCCGTGTACTCGTCGGCGTTCGGATCGTAGGCCGGCGTTCCGAAGTGCAAGAGGTGGTGGCGGTCGACCACGTAGTAGCAGTAGACGTGGCCGTTGCTCCAGAAGTCCGGGTCGAGGGCGAAGCCCAGCAGCCCGAAGTCACGCCAGCCGCCGACCTCCTCCGCGATGTCGATCAAGGGCGGCTGCACCAGGGCACCGTTCTCGACACGGTACACGCGCCCGCGGCGCTCCCAGACGTAGGGCCGCTGCATGGCGTCGAAGACCACCCCCACCGGGCCCGTCAGCCCCGACAGCACGACCTCGTCCACGTAGCCCGCGGGCACCTGGGCCGCGGCGCGGCCGACGGGGAGGAGAGCGGAGCACAGCAGCAGGCCGAGGAGTCGTCTCATGCCACCAGCCTAGTCGCCAGAGCCCAGCCTCGCACGCCCCGGGACGCCTTCGGCGCGGAGCCCATGCCGCGCGGGATGGGCTGCCCGCCGGGTTCCATCAAGGGTTCCCGTCAGGTCGTGACGAGTCCAACTCCCAAGCTCTTCCTGGCACGACTAGGGCGTGAACAGGATTCGCAGTGCGTCGGACAGGTTGATGCCGCTTCCGCCGGGGCCGCCGGGGTCGCGGTAGAGGAGCTGGAGGGTCCACTCGGTTCCCACGGTCCAAGCGCCGGGGCTGCCCATGGCGGTGGGGCCGGTGGAGGAGTCGACCTCGGTCAGGAGCGCGCCGGAGTCATCGAAGGCGCCCGGCGGGTTCAAGCGGAAGGTGCTGCCGCCGGCGCAGCGCGTGCCGTCGCCGAAGGGGACACCGATCGTCTGGTCGCCGTAGAACGCCAGCCCGAACTTGCCCGGCGGCCCACCCCGCGCACGGATGTCGAGGCGGCCGTAGCCCGCGCTGATCGCGCGCTCGAGGGAGAGCTCGACCGGGGTGCCGACGGAGCTGGGGGTGGCGGGGCAGAGACGCTCGGCGTCTCCGGGGGCGCCGGAGAAGATCCA
>JAJFFA010000487.1 GCA_021776885.1 Planctomycetota bacterium | reverse complement strand
CCGAGTTCGTCCGCGAGCACCTGGCGCGGCGGCCGCGACCCCGCCCCCAGGGCCAAGACCGCCAGCCAAGCGGGAAGCACCAACGTGAGCAGGGTGCGGGGCATGCCACCGCGTACTAGCGCGGGCGCGGTGCCGGTCTTCGTTTCCAGGTGATCTGCCATGTCAGCGGGCCCCTTCTCCGATCTCGCGCTGCTTCTCGTCCAGCCGCGCGCGCATGCGCCGCAGGGTCTCTGCGTGCTGCGGCCGCTCGGCCAGGTTCTCGAACTCGGACGGGTCCGACGCCAGGTCGTAGAGCTCCTCGCCCGCGTCGCCCCAGTCACTGTAACGCAAGGTCCCGAGCCGCAAGCTGCGCGCGCCGCGGGCCGTGCGCGTGTAGGCCGTGGCGGCGGGCTCGACCAGGGCGGGGTCCTTCAGGTAGCGCCGCAGGCTGCGGCCCTGCAAGCGCGCCGGTGCCTCGGCTCCCAGGCCGCACAGGTCCGCCAGGGTCGGGTAGAGGTCGACCAGCTCGACCAGACTGGCAGAGCTGCGGCCCGCGCTCTCCTCGAAGCCCGGTGCCGAGATAATCAGAGGCACGCGTGTCACGTCCTCCCACAGGCTGAGCTTCTGCCAGCAACCGTGCTCGCCCAGGTTCCAGCCGTGGTCCGAGAGGAACACGACGATCGTGTCGCCGCGCAGGTCGAGCCGCTCGAGGGTCTCGAGCAGGCGCCCGACCTGTTCGTCCATGAAGCTCACGCTGGCGTAGTAGCCGGCGAGGGCAGCGCGTTGCTGCTCGGGAGTCATGCGGAACAGGCTCGCGTTGTTCCCGGAGCCCGCGGGGGCGGGGACGTCCGCGAGGTCGTCAGGCGGGAAGTGCGGCAGGCTCGGGGGCCGCTCGCGGTAGGGCGCGAAGCAACGCTCGGGCGCGACGAGCGGCACGTGGGGACGCACCAGGCCCACGGCCAGGAAGAAGGGGGACTCGGGCTTGGGCTTCTTCTTGTTCGTCGCCCCCTCGATCACCGCCCGCGCGCGGCTCTCGAGGATCGCGATGGCCTGGGTCGTGGCCAGGACGTCGGTCTGCGTCGCGGCGAGCTCGTCGGGCACGGCGATGGCGGCGAAGGACGAGCCGTAGTGCGCGTGCTCGGGGGAGAGCAGGCGCCGCACCCCGGGGCTCAGGGTCTCCGGGCCCATGGCGTTGAAGGCGAAGTCCCAGGCGTCGGGATCGTCGCCGCCGACCTCACCGCGCTCGATGCCCCCGGGCACGCCCATGTGGAAGATCTTGGAGACCCGCGCGCTGAAGTAGCCGTGGCCCCGCAGGAACCCGCCCAGGCTCGGGTGCTGCGCCAGCTCGGGGTTGGCGCGCCGGTAGGAGCCCAGGCCGCCGTCATTGCCCAGGATCGTGGTCGTCTCGGGGTAGAGCCCGCTCAGCAGCGAGGCGCGGCTCGGCGCGCACAGGGGAAACTGGCAATAGGCGTTGGAGAAGCGCACCCCCTCGCGCGCCAGGCGGTCGAGGTGGGGCGTCCGGCAGACCTCGTTGCCATAGCTCCCGAGGCACGCCTGCAGGTCGTCGGAGATGACGAGCAGCACGTTGGGCGCCTGCGCCCGGGGAGCAGCGCCGAGGGCGACGGCCAGGACCAGGGTCAGGAGAAGCATGCCCCCAGCTTAACGGGGCGCGCGGCGACGAGCCCTGGCGGGAGCTCGCCGCCGCGCTGCAGGACGGGGCCGGAGTCAGGAGGACTCAGGCAGGCGCCTGGCTCAGGGTGATGATCGAGAACATCGCGCCCTGCGGGTCGCTCAGCAGGCTGAACCTGCCCACCGGGATGTCGGTCGGCGGCATGATCACCTTGCCGCCGCTCTCCCCGGCCTTGGCCGCGGTCGCGTCACAGTCGGTCACGGCGAAGTAGACCATCCAGTGCGCGGGGACGCCTTCGAAGTCGGGACCGGCCATGGCCATCATGCCGCCGGCGTCCTTGCCCTGGTTCTTGAGGATCGTGTAGTCGACGTCCCCCATCGGCATGGGGCTGAAGTCCCAGCCGGTGAGCTTGCCGTAGAAGTCCTTGGCCTTGTCCGTGTCGTGGGTCATCAGCTCGGTCCAGCACAGTCCGGTCGGATCGTCGACCAGGACTCCGGGACTGCCCTCGTCCGTCGCCTGCCAGGCGGCGAAGGAGGCGCCCTCGGGGTCGAGGAAGAAGGCCAGCTTGCCGTGGCCCGGCACCTCCATGGTCGGCACGGTGACCGTGCCCCCGAGCTGCTTGACCTTGGCCTCGGTCGCGGCGCAATCGGAGCTGGCGACGTAGGCGTTCCACATCGGCGGCACGCCCATCTCCTTCATCTCCGCGGACGCCTCACCGACCCCGGCCACGACCGACTCGCCGTGCATGAAGAAGGCGTAGGGCGGGCCACCGCCGGGCGTCTCCATGACGGCGTGGGTCCAGCCGAAGAGGTCGCCGTACCAGGCGGCGGACGAGGCCAGGTCGTGGGAGTTCAGGTCGATCCAGCAGAACTCACCGGGCTTGAAGTCGTTGCGAACGGGCATGGGGCTCCTTGTCTGCAGTACGAACGGGAAGGCCAGGGCGGCGCACGTTATACCCGCACAGCGTCCATCGGCGCCTCCGGGCGTTCCCGGCCCCGCCTCGTCCGGGGTTCCCGCGCGGCCCCGGCGCAGTTTTCTCGGAAGACCCGGAAACGCATCCCAGCCCCTGCCCATTGGAGCGGACCGCCGGCACACCGCCGTGCGGCAATCGACTTTGGGCAGAAAGGCCTCTCCGATGAAACTCACTTCCAGCTCTTCCACGCGCCGCGCTCTGGCGCTTCTCACCCTTGCCTCCTTGAGCGCCGCCCCGCTGCACGCGGGTGGCGGCGCCAATGGAACTACCCGGCAGCTCAGTTTTGCAGCCGACGGGAGTCCCCTGTCTTCCGGCGTCCTGAACCCGGCGATCACGCCGGACGGCCGCTTTGTCGCCTACGCGACGGCATCTCCGCTCGTTCCTGAAGACGACAACGGGGAGCGGGACGTCTACGTCCTGGACCGTGAGACGGGCAGCCTGGCTTGCGCCAGCGTGAACTACGCCGGCGTCTTCGGGAACGGCGCCTGCCACTCGCCGTCGATCTCCGCGGATGGTCGCTGGGTCACCTTCGTGACCCAGGCCACCGACCAGATCGGCTTCGACCTGAACGGCAACCTGGGCGACATCCTGGTCCGCGACATGACCTCGAACGGCCCCAGCGGCCTGCAGCGCATCAGCGGCGCCAACGGCGGCGCGGCCTCCTCCAACGGCAACTCCGTCACGCCCGACATCTCCCTCGACGGCCGCTTCATCACCTTCGCCAGCTTCTCGTCGAACCTGGTCCCCGGTGACACCAACGGGACCTGGGACATCTTCGTCGTGGACTACGTGCTCGACACGATGGCACGTGTCTCGACCGGCGTCGGTGGCGAGGCCAACGGCGCCTCGCGCCGCCCGTCGATCTCGGGCGACGGACTCTACGTCAGCTTCGACAGCGTGGCCACGAACCTGGTGCTGCACGACTTGAACGGCGTCCAGGACGTCTTCGTGCGCAGCTTGGAGCAGACCGTCCCGCGCCTCGTCAGCAGCCCCGATGGGGTTGGGTCCGGGAACGGGC
This sequence comes from Planctomycetota bacterium, assembly GCA_021776885.1. Taxonomy (GTDB): domain Bacteria; phylum Planctomycetota; class UBA1135; order UBA1135; genus JAJFFA01. Next base: position 1,348 of record JAJFFA010000487.1, on the reverse strand, counting down.
ACTCCTACAAGAGCAGCATCTCCGCGGACGGCGAGCGGATCGCGTTCCTCAGCGACGCGGACAACCTGGTCGCCGGCGACACCAACGCCGTGACCGATGCCTTCGTCCGCAACGTCGTCACGGGTGCCCTCGAGCGGATCTCGGTCTCGCCGGCCGGCATGCCCGCCGACGGCTCCACCTATGGTGTCGACCTGGCGCAGGACGGGCGCCACGCCACCTTCATCAGCTCGGCGACGAACCTGACGGGCGAGATCACCCCCCACGTGGAGGTCTTCCTGCGCGACCTGTATCAGCGCCGGACCTGGCGCGTGAGCCGTCCGGACGGAGCCGACAGCGCCGCGAACTCCTCCTCCCAGGACGCGGTCGTCAGTGACGCAGGGGCCTTCGTGGCCTTCACCTCCTTCGCCAGCAACCTGGACGTGCCGGACATGAACGGCACCTCGGACGTCTTCCTGCGCACGACCCTGGCGGACCCCCGCACGTATTGCGAGGGGACGCTGACGGCGGACGGCTGCATGCCCTCGATCTCGAGTGTGGGCTACCCGAGCGCCACCTCGGCCGCCGGCTTCGAGATCCGCGTGGACAGCGTGTCGCCGAACAAGCCGAGCATGCTGTTCTATGGCCTCGAGGGCCGTCGCGCCGCGCCCTTCCTGGGCGGCACCCTGTGCGTCCAGCCGCCCCTGAGGCGCACGCCCGTCAGCTCGAGCTTTCCGGCCATGGCCGGCGCCTGCGGCGGCCGCATCGTCTTCGACATGAACGCCTTCGCGGCGGGCGTCCTGGGCGGCAACCCGGATGCTGCGCTGAGCCTGGTGGGCAAGACGGTCAACGCCCAGTTCTGGGGCCGCGATCCGCAGAACATGCCCCATCGCGTGTTCCTGAGTGACGCCATCGAGTTCGAGGTCGGCCCCTGACCCGGGCCGGACGCGAGTCGGGCGTTCGACGCCCTGAAGGAGGGCGCGCTGCGAAGAGCAGTGCGCCCTCCACACGTTCCTATCCCTTGGAGCGACGCGAGGCCGGCTTCTTCTTCGCGACCTTCTTCTGGGCCGCCTTCTTGGCCGGTCCGCTGGCGAGGGCATAGCTCTCGTCGAGCCACTTCTCCCAGGTGCGCTTGGGCATCGGCTTCTCGGCGCTGAAGCGCGCGGTCACCCACGACCCCACCTGGTAGTCCTCGGGGGCCTTCTCGGCCAGGCGCTCCGCTTCGGGCAGGGACTTCGCGAGCTTGAACATCGCCTTGTAGCGCCCGCCTTGCTCGCCGACGAACAGGAACGCCTTGCCCCTCGCCTTGAACGAGCTCTGGGTGCACGCGGTGCCCTCATCCACCCCGGGATAGCGACTGGCCTTGAGGCGC
>JAJFFA010000486.1 GCA_021776885.1 Planctomycetota bacterium | reverse complement strand
GAGCATGACGACGACGACGATGGCCAGACCCGTGGCCAGGGCGACCGCCGCGGCGGGCCATGAGCGGCGGCGTGCAGAAGGGCGAGGCGGCGCCGTGTGCGCGGGGAGCGCAGCCGCGGCCTCCTCCATCGGGGCCAGGGCGTCGCTGGGGTCCGCCGCGGGGGGCTGTGAGCGCTCGCCCAACCAGGCGTCGAGCTCGCTGCGCCAGGCGAAGACCGTGCCACGCCGGTTGTGCTGGTGGCGGTGCACCGGAAGGCCTTCCGAGCGCTCCCAGCGCTGCACCGAGCGCACGTCGCGGCGCTGGTAGCCCGCGATCTCCTTCCAGGACTCGAGCCGCTGGGTGGGGTCCGGCGCGACGGCGCGCGGGCTGCGGGGATCTTGGGGGGACGACATCGAACGACATGAGGCGGCAATAGCCGTCAGGGGCGCCGCAGGGCGCAATCCGGCCGAGGGGCGCTCGTAGGACACGCTAGCATCCCGTGCGGCCGACTCCGGCCCTGCGCCGGCACATACACATCCCTTTCCGCCCCGACCCCGAGCTCCGATCCCCATGACTCTCCTACCCTCCCTGGCCGTGGCATGGGCGTGCCTCCTGCCCTCAGCGGCGCCCCTCTCGGAGCCGCTCGTCGAGGCGCTCCAGGACGAGCTCGAGGAGCTCTTCGCCCTCGAAGCCGGCCTGCGTTCGTCCCTCGGGGCGAGTGCCGACGAGCTGTCCCGCGAGCTCGCCCGGGTGGCGACCTCCCTCGACGTGGGCGACTGGGCCGCCGCGCTGGTTCCCTTCGATAGCGCGTTCCGCAGCCTGCACGCGGAGGGCTTCCTGGAGCGGACCCGGGAGCTCGATACGCAGGGCTTCGAGGCCTTCGACGAGGCCTGGCGTGGGCTCGAGCAGGACTTCGCCGAGCTCGCGCCCAGGGGCCAGCTCTCGCCCCCCGGGCCCGCGCTGCTGGTCGCCCTCGAGGACAGCGCCAACCTGCGCGCCTGGCGCTACTACGCCAGCTCGCGCGGGCAGGGCACCGAGGGCGGGGTGGCAGCAGGTCGCTACTACCTCGGGCACGGCTACGCCAGCGCCCGGCTGGCCCGGGTGCTGCACGATCTGCCCGGTCGCGTGCAGGCCGAGGTGCCGCCCACCCCGCGGCCCGCGGCTCTGCTCGAGGCCCTGGAGGAAGACCTCTCCGACCTGTTCCGCCCTCCGCTCTTGACCCGCACGCAGAGTGACCTGACGCGCTGCAACGCGGCCCTCGGCTTCGCGCGCGAACTCACGCGGCGCGGGGCGCATGCGGCGGCCCTGTGGCAGGCGCTCGAGGTGCAGCAGGCCGTCGCCGTGCTGCGCTCCGGGTCCCAAGAGCCAGGGCAGCCAGGCGAGCCAGGCGAGCCACGCGAGCCGGAGGTGGCGCGGCAGCTCGCCCAGCGCGCGGCGCAGCTCGAGGACCAGGAGGGGGACGCGTCGATCGCGGCCGCCCTGCTGCAGCAAGCCTCGTGGGCCCTCGACGAGGCCGCGACCGGTCAGCCGGACGGGCTGCGCCGCGCGGCCGCGATCGTCGGCCCGGTGTGGACGGCCCACGCAGCGGCCCTCTCGGCCAGCCCCGCCCCTGAGCCGGCTTCGAGCAAGGTGACGGTGACCCTGGTGCGCTGGCCCTTCACATGAGGCCTCTCCGATCCAGCAAGTTTGCTGGCCAAGACCGTCTCCCGCCGGTTCAAGGGCAAGGTTCGCTTCGTGACCGAGGACTTCGGCGACTCCGCCCTGGCCGAGCGCTTCGGCATCCGGCGCTACCCCGCGGTGTTCGTCGACGAGGTGCTGATCGCCAAGCCGAAGGACTTCGGCTTCTACGGCAAGACCGGAAGCCAGGGCGCGGGGCGCTACGCCCCGTGGAAGGACGCGGACAACCAGGCGCGCTTCGCGGCCGACCTCGAGCGCACCCTGCAGCGTGCCCTGGCCGGTGAATTGACGGCGAGCGACGGCGTCAAGGCGGAGCGCGACGCCGATCGCTTCGAGCTGCCCGAGCTCGAGCTCACCGACCTGGCGGGCATCGAGATCTCGCGCGAGTCCCTCCTGGGCAAGGTCACGGTGGTCGAGTTCTGGGCCACGTGGTGCCCGCCGTGCATCGTCTCCCTGCCCTGGCTGAACGAGCTGGCGACGGAGTTCGAGGACGACCTCACGGTGCTGGGCATCGCGGTCGAGAGCCTCGAGTCGGAGGTACGCAGCGTCGCGGAGGCGAGCGAGCTCGTGTTCCCGGTGGTGATCGGTGACCCCGAGCTGGCCACCCGCTTCGGAGACATCCTGGCGGTGCCGACCTTCTTCGTGTTCGACCGCGACGGCAACGCCCTGGGAGCGGTCTACGGGGCTCCGCGCGACCTGCACGAGCAGCTCGAGGGCATCGTGCGCGGGGCCCTGGGCCAGCAGAGCGGACGCTGAGGCGGGGGGGGCGCCTGGGCGGACTTCGCTCTCCAGGGTCTTTCGGGGTACTCTGCCCGCGCTAGAGATGCAGAAGTCGATCCAGAGGCGGAGGGGCAGGCGAGACGTGCTGGGCGCGGTCGTCGTCGCTCTGACCTTCGGCGTGCACCTGCTCTTCACGCCCCTGCACCTGGCGTGGAACCACCACCTTCCGGTGGCCCCCGTCGGCGGGCACCTGCACGGGCACGACGGCGCGGCCTCGGCGCAGGCTGTGCCGCGGCCCGCGCCGCATCGACACGGGGACGGGGCCCACGCCCACCGGGCGCAGCCGGAGGATCCGCGTCCGGCGGACTCGGGTCACCAGCCGCACTCGGTCGTGGACCATTTCGACCCGCTCGTCCTGCCCCAGACGCGCTACGAGACGGCCTGCGCCCGGGTGGAGAGTGGACTCGCGCTGCCCGTGGTCGACGCCCGGCCGAGGCTGGCTGCGGGCAGGAGCGAGGTGGGACCGAGCCCACCTCCCCCAAGGGACGCGGCCTCCGCCAGGGCGCCGCCCATCGTCGTCTGAATGCGTGAGTGCGCCGGCCTTGCCGGCGCGCAGACGGTTCGGCATGCCCATGCCGGGCCACGTTCAGACAGGACGATGGAGACTCCACCCTTGGACCGACCCTGCCCAGAGACTCGCGACGACCCCGTGCCCGGTTCGCGCCGGCTCTTGCGTGCCGCGCGCCCCCGGCGCGCCGCGACCCCCGCCGCGCTGGCCCTGGTCCCGCTGGGCCTGGCCCTCGGCGCCCTCACCGCTTGCCAGGGGTACGAGCCACGGCCCCTGGATTCCGACGCGCACCGCGCCGCCTGGCACGCCCGCACCCTCGAAGGTGCGTCCCTCGAGCAGTTCCTGCGCGAGCTCGACGGGCATCCCGGGGCGAGTGCGGACGCCTTCGATCCCGCCGACGGCCTGAGCCTGCGCGAGGCCCAGCTCGTCGCCCTCGTCTTCCACCCAGGTCTGCGCGTCGAGCGGTTGCGCGCCGGCAAGGCAGCGGCCGCCGCCGGGCAGGCGGGGCGCTGGGCAGACCCGAACTTCTCGATCGGCGCCCTGCGCATCACCGACAGCGTGCCGGATCCGTGGGTGATCAACCCCGGCCTGACCCTCTCGATCCCCCTCTCCGGGCGCCTTGCGGCGGCGCGCGACATGGCCGAAGCGCAGCAGCGCGCAGCCGAGGGCGCACTGCTCGAGGCCGAGTGGGCCGTGTGGCGCGAGGTGCGCGTGGCCTGGATCGAGTGGTCGGCGGCGGCCGCGCGGGCGGACGAGACCGAGCGCTTCGCCCAGTCGATGGACGGGCTCGTGAGCACGGCCGCGGCGCTGGCCCAGAGCGGCGAGATGCCCGGCACCCAGGCGGCGCTCTTCCGCCTGGAGCAGCTCCAGCGTCAGAACCAGCTGCGCCGACTGAGCGGGGAGGTCGCGGCCCTCGAGCGGCGCCTCTTCACCCTGCTGGGACTGGCCCCCGACGCGCCCCTGCGCCTCGTGCCGGAGCTCTCGCCCAGGGCCGCAGAGGACGCGGGAGCGGGCGAGCTCGAGCGCCGCAACCCGACCCTGGCGCGGCTGCGACAGGCCTACGACGTCGCGGAAGCGGACCTGCGCCAGCAGGTCAGAAAGCAGTACCCGGACCTGATCCTCGGGCCGCAGTACGAGACGGATGCGGGGCAGTCCCGGGTGGGCCTCCTGGCGGGCTTCCCGGTTCCGTTCCTGAACGCGAACCGGAGAGCGATCGCGGCGGCCCGGGTCGAGCGCGAGCTGGCGCGCACGCGCCTGGAGACGACCCGCGAGGGGCTCACGGGTCGCTGGGCCGCGAGCGCCTCGCGCGCCGCGAGCCTGGCCAGCCAGCGGGAGGACATGACCCGGGTCCTCGTGCCCCTGGTCGAACGCCAGCTCGAGGACTCCATCGAGCTGATGCAGCTGGGCGAGGGGCAGCCCCTGGTGCTGCTCGCCAGCCTGACCCGCGCGTTCCAGACCAGGCTCGACCTGATCGAGACCCACGCCGCCGAGGCCACGGCGCGCACCGAGCTCGCGTACCTCGTCGGGCCCCCGGCCGCCGACGACCCGTCCCCCGCAGTGGAGCAGAACCGATGATCCA
>JAJFFA010000485.1 GCA_021776885.1 Planctomycetota bacterium | reverse complement strand
GCGGCCGTCGCGATGCGAAGGCCAGACGAGAGCCGAGAGAAGTTGCCCTGGAGACGGGACGAAACCTCGAACAGGTTCCGCTGGGCCGTCAACGAAGCGACGTTGGTATTGACACGAAGTCCCATGAGTTACTGATTCCTTGGCTGGAAGATCTGCGGACGATTTGGGGCTCACCCGAGCTCCTTCTCCTTGTGGCCGGCACGGCGCGTGGGCCTGCGAGCACCGTCCGCGCGGTGCGCTCGAGGCATTCCACGACCTACGCGGTCGAAGACTCGGGTGATCCAACCCCTCCTGCCGCGGTTGCACGCGCGGCGCTGGAGTGGTTGTGCTGGGTTGTGAAGAGAGCGGGCGTCCCGGGCACCGCCGTGGGCACGTGGCGGGGCGCGCTCATGCGCGCGGGACGGGGCCGAGGGTTGTGGGGGACCGCCTTGCGACGGCCCCCCCCTCAGCGATTCGGCACTAGAGGTGCCGTTTCTCGGGTTATCCCTGGAGCAGGGAAAGAGCGATCTGCGGCTGGACGTTGGCCTGCTGCAGAACGGATACGGCGGCTTGCTGCATGATCGAGTTGCGCGTCAGGTCAGCCGTCTCGGAGGCGACGTCGACGTCACGGATGCGGCTCTCGGCAGCAGACAGGTTCTCGCGCGTGGCGAGGATGCTGCGCAGAGCGCTCTCGATCCGGTTCTGGGAGGCGCCCAGTCCACCGCGCACGACGTTGACGGAGTCGATGGCGGTGTCGATCACGGCGAGAGCCGAGTCGGCGGTGCCCGACGTGGTCACATCCTCGTTGCTGATGGCGAGCGCAGCGGCCTGCATGTCGTCGAGGGTGATCGTGATCGTCTCCCCCGTATCGATGCCGACCTGGACCGTGACCGACGTCGACGAGCCGTCCAGCAACGGGATCCCGTTGAAGTCGGCCTGCTGAGCGATGCGATCGATCTCGGCGATCATCTCCTGGAACTCGACGTCGATGGTCGCGCGGTCCGTGCTCGACACGGTCCCGTTGGTCGATTGCAGGGCCAGCTCACGCATCCTGACGAGGACGTTGGAGACCTCGTGCAGTGCGCCCTCCGCTGTCTGCGACAGGGAGACCCCGTCCTGGGCGTTGCGGCCGGCTACGGTCAAGGACCGGATCTGGCTGCGCATGCGTTCGGAGATGGCGAGGCCGGCGGCGTCGTCGGCGGCACTTGCAATGCGCAGTCCCGAGGAGAGCCTCGAGTAGTTGCCTTGCAGGCGCATGGAGACGGTCGCCAGGTTCTTCTGTGCCGTCAACGAGGCGACGTTGGTGTTGATTCGCAAACCCATGGGGATTCCTAGCTGAAACGGTTCTCTAGTAAGTGAAGGCTGAGGTTGAGTCGAAGCACGGGCAGCGGGCTGTCCAGTCCTCCGGGCTCGCAGTGGTTCTCGGTGACGAGCGGAAAGGATTGAGCGCGAGGGGTAGTTTTTTTCGCTCCACCTTTCGCCGCATCCCGACGATTCGAGGCCTACGCCCCCGGGAACGCCCCGCAGTGTCGGTTTCCTCCCCAAGGACCGGCCCCCTCCCCGAGCCCCCGGCGTGCTGCCCGCCCCGCGACCTCATGAACTCTGTTCTCTCCGAGCTCGAGACCGGCCCCTGGGTGGGCGCCTCGCCGGCGATGAACGCCGTGCTGGAGCGCGTACAAAGGGTGGCCCGCTCGCCGCGCACGACCGTGCTGGTCAGCGGCGAGTCGGGAACAGGTAAGGAGCTCGTTGCCCGCGCCGTGCACGAGGCCTCGCGCGGCGGCCGGCGCCCGTTCGTGGCCGTCAACTGCGCCGCCCTGGCCGACGGCCTGGTCGAGGCCGAGCTCTTCGGATACGCCCCGGGCGCCTTCACCGGAGGCCGCCCCGGCGGTCACGAGGGCCTGATCGCAGCCGCTTCGGGGGGCACCCTCTTGCTCGACGAGATCGGTGAGCTGGCCGCCGAGCCCCAGGCCAAGCTCCTGCGCGTACTCCAGGAGCGCAGCTTCAGGCGCATCGGCGAGAACCGCGACCGGCCCGCGGATGCGCGCATCATCGCCTCGACCCACCGGGACCTCTCGGCACGGGTCGACGCGGGCCTGTTCCGCGAAGACCTCTATTATCGGCTCAACGTCCTCTCCATCCATCTCCCGCCCCTGCGCGAGCGGCTGGAGGACATCGCCCCCCTGGCGAGACACTTCCTCGCGCGCCTGGGAGCCGACCTGGGCCGCTCCTTCGAGCTGAGCGAGGCCGCCCTGGACGGCCTGCGCCGGCGTCCCTGGCCGGGCAACGTGCGCGAGCTGGCGAACGTCCTCGAGCGCGCCGCGGTGCTCTCCCCGCACGATCGGCTGGACATCGACGACCTGGAGCCCGTGCCCGACGCCGTGCCCGAGGCCCCCTCTGCGCGCGAAGCGAGCGTCGCGGCCCTCTCCCTGCCCCTGGAGTCCCTGCGGCTCAGGGATATGGAGAGCGCACTGATCCGGCGTGCCCTGGAAGCCTGTGAAGGCAACCGCAGCCGCGCGGCGCGCGAGCTGGGCATCAACCGAGCGACGCTCTACGGCAAGCTGCGTCGCCTCGGCATCGGCGCCTGAGGCGCCCCGCGGCCGCCCGGTTCGGGGCTAGCGGACCTGCGCCGAACGTACGGGTAGGGAAATCCCTTCTCGATTGCGGCGCGAGTCATCAAGGCCCAGGGCCTTCCGTGCCGAAATCCGTGCAGGCACCCGGTGTCCCTTTCCCACCGGCCGCCCAATCGATCCCCGAACGTCTCCCGCGTCATGCGCAATCTCCTTCGATCCCCCGACGTCGCTCCCGAGCACAGCCCCGACCCCCAGCGTTCGCGCAGGGGTCTCGACGAGCTCATGACGGGCGCCGTCAGGAACCCACTCGCTGCCCTGCGCGCTGCGCTCGAGGCCGTCGCGTCCGGCAACGGCAGCGGCGCTACGCCGGAGGCCCTGATCAAGCGCGCGCTCGAGACCCTCAGCGTCGTTTCGAAGGGAACGGAGCTGCTCTACGACTACGCCGCGCCTCGGCCCGAGCGCCCCCTGCCCTGCACCCTGGGCGAGGTGGCGCGCAGCGCTCTGGCCGGCCTCTCCAGTGACTTGCGCGAGCGGGTCATCCTGGCCACGGAGGATCCGCAGCAGAGCTTCGAGACCGATGGGCCGCTCCTGGCCGCGGCCCTGCAGCGCACCCTCGAGGACATCCTCGGACACTCGAGCGGCGACATCCTGTTCCATGCCGCCCACGACACCGAGGAGGTCTGGTTCGCCGTCCTCGCCAACCCCCAGCAGGGCGTGCCCCCCGACTGGCGCAACGAGACCCAGTCCGATCCGCAGGAGTCGGTCGAGCGCATGATCGCACGCCGTGACGTCGACCGCATGCAGGGTCGCGTCGCCCGCTCCTGGTCACGCAGCGCCCCGGAGGCCGTCCTGGTCTGCGTACCCCTGGCGCCCGCCTCTAGCCTGCGCTCCGGCAGCGACGAGCGGGGTGTGGCATGAACTTCGCCAGCCTGCGCGTCGACGCTGTCGAGTCCACACCCGGTGCCCTGCGCGGCGCCGTGCACTTCCTGCGCGTCCGCGGCCATGCCGTCCAGCTCGAAGGCTGGGACGCGGCTCCCTGGGAGCAGGCGGACGTACGCGTCGTCGAGCTGCCAGAGGACGTCACCCTCTCCCTCGAGCGCCTCAAGCAGATCGCCCAGCGCGACCGCTACACGCGCACCGTGCTCGTCGGCCCCCACGGGCTGGCCAACCTGGCCGACGCCGTGGGCTTCGGCCACGCGTTCTGGCTGTACCGCCCGATCGACCTCGATCAGTTGATCGACGTGATCGAGGAGACCCAGGACGGCGGCCTGTGCTCGGGCATGCCCTTCGAACGCGAGTACCCGGCGCGCAAGGAGAGCGTCGAGCGCGCCGCCCGCGACCTCATCGCCTGGGCCCTACGCTCGCGGGTCACCCCCGCCGCCCGCGCACGGATCGCGACGGCCTGCGCAGAGGTGTTCGACAACGTCTGCCGCCACGCCTACCCGACCGAGAGCCGTACGGCACCGCAGTCCGCGGATGAGACCCTGCGGGTCGAGGCCCAGCTCGACGAGCGCGAGCTCGTGGTGACGGTCAGCGACCGCGGCGCGGGATTCTGCAGCAGCGAGATCGCCCGGACCTCCTCGCGCGACGGAGGCCTGGCCCGCGCCAGTGCCCTGTCGGAAGGCCTGCGCATCGAAACGGCCCCGAACAGCGGCAGCCGTGTGCGCCTGACCTTCGCGGTCTCGAGCGTGCACCTCAGCGGCGAGCGCAGCCTCGACCTGTCGGATCTCGACTTCCTCTTGCCGCAGGACGCGCGCCTCTTGCTCGAGGCCTGCTCGCGCGCGGGCGGCGCGGAGGAGTTCCACCTCTCGCCTGCTCTGGCCGTCGCCCTCGGACGACTGCTCGCCGGGCCGGACTCGCGCCGCGCCCTGCAGACCGCCCTCTCGAGCTAACCCGCTCAACAGGATCCCAGCCCCTTGGCCGACCCCGCCAACAACCTCCCGGACGAAGACGAAGACCTCTTCGACTTCCCGGACATGATGCCGGACATGTCCCAGGCCGCAGCTGCGGCCGGGGCCCCCGTCGCGTCGGAGGTCTCCCTCGACGGGGCCGAGGTCGATGCCCCAGCGGTCAGCCAGGAGCCGCGGGACGAGCTGGACGCGCCGGCCGCGCCCTTGCCGTCTCCGGCTCCAGCAGCAGCCATGGCTGCGCAGCCCGCCGCCGCCCCTGCCGCGCGCGCCCTGGTCCCGCCCAAGCCGGCGCCCGAGTTCGACCCCGAGGCCGACGCCGACCTGTTCCGATTCGACGAACTGTTCCAGCCCGGCGACTCCCTCGGCGAGCTCAGCGGACTGAGCCACGCAGACCTGCTCGAGCCCCAGCTCGGCGGCCCGACCGAGGCGCCGCCGCAATCCGCGCCCGGCACGCCCGCTCCGAGCCCCAAACCCGCAGCCGCGGCCGCAACACCCGTCGCAACGGGCGCAACGGGCGCCACGGGCACAACCGGCGCCCCCCTACCCGCTGCACCTGGCGCACCCGGCGCGGCGGCCCCCGCCGCCGCGCGCAGCAGCGTCCTCGACTGGGCGGCGACGGGTCTGGCTCCGATCGGCGGCGGCGCCCGACGCCTGGCCCTCGACGCCGCTCGAGCGGCCCGGGTCGCCGCCGAACGCCAGCTGGAGCTCCTGGCCCAGGAGGACGACGAGGGCCTGCGCCCGCGCCTGCCCCTGATCGCGGCCGCAGTCCTCTTCATCTCCCTCAACGCCGCCATGCTCTTCTTCGCCTGGCGCGCGAGCACCCAGCTCGAGGCCACCCTGGATGGGGTGCGCATCGACGTGGCGCGGACTCTCTCGAGCGTCGGCGGCTCGGGCGAGGTCATGGCCGAGGAGCGCAGCGACACGGCCGGCAGCGCCCTCCAGCCCGGCGACTCCGCCGGCCCCGCGACCAAGGCCGTCGAGGGCTACGGCGCCATCGAGCTGCGCGCCGCCCGCGAGGAGATTCAGCTCGGCGAGTTCGTCGCCGCTCGCCTGCGCCTCTTCCGCCTGCTGGCCAACCGCGACCGCGGTCCCCTCGAGGACGCCGTCGTGGCCGACGCCGAATACACCGTTGCCCGCAGCTACTTCATCGAAGGCCAGCGCCTCGAGGGGATCGGCCGATGAGGACGCTCACGATCCTGGCTGGCGCCCTGCTGCTGAGCAGCGCAGGCGCCCAGGGCATCGACGCGCGCAGCCAGACGGCGCGCCCGGGTCGTTTCACCGTCGAGGCCGAAGTGCTGGACGGCGAGGTGCTCTTCACGATCCACGCCGACAAGGCGCCGGTCGAGGAGGTCCTGAGTCGCATCGCCCGTCACCTGGGCCGCGAGCTGGTCGGCATGCAGGACGTCGCCGCCACGCCGCCCGTCAGCGTCTTCCTCGAGGCACGGCCGAGCGACCAGGCCCTGAACTTCGTCGCCGGTGCGGCCGGGCTGCGCGTGCTCGTGACCCGCGAGACCGTCAGCGTCGCGGACGACACGCCCCCGTTCCCGGTCGCGAGCGCCCTGTACGACATGGCGGAGACGAGCTTCCTGCGCGCTCTGCGCGACTTCCCCGTCCACGGGGACGCCGCCGCCGCGGAGCTCTCCATGGCCGAGATCCAGGAGTCGCGCTCGGCCTGGGATGCTGCCGTCAAGCACTACGACTACCTGATCCAGACCCACTCGCACTCCGCGCTGGTGCCGGAGGCCATGTGGCGCTCGGCGCGTCACCTCGCGCGCCTCGGGCGCCTCGACGAGGCCGCACGGCGCTTCGATGAGCTGGCCACCCTCGACCGACCGCACTCCTGGCACAGCCGCGCGCGGCTCGAGCTGGCGCGGGTGCTGTGCCAGCTGGGGGATCCGAAGCGCGGGCTCTACACCCTCGACGCCCTCGAAACCTTCGCGCCCCTGGCGGACACCAGCGGCAACCCCGCGCTCGAGGACGAGCGCTTCGAGCGGCTGCTCGTGCGTACGCGCGCCCTGGCCCTCGACGGTCGCACCCTCGACGCGCTGCGCAGCCTCGACCACGCCCGCTTCATCGTCGACGACGAGACCCTGCGGCCCGAGCTGGCCGAGCTGCGCGCGCTGACCCTGGAGCACGGCGGCCAGCCGAACGAGGCCAGCGTGGCCTGGCTGCGCTACGCCGATGTGGCCGAGGAGCCGCAACGATCGGATGCCCTGGCCCGCGCGGCGGACCTGGCCCTCGACGCCGGGGATGAGCTGGCGGCGCTGTTCATCGCCAAGCGCGCCGAGGTCCTGGGCTACACCGAGGTCGCCAGCACTGCGGCGAATGAAGCACGCCTGCGCCTCGAGCTGATCGACGCCGACCGCCTGACCATGGACGATGCGCAGCGCCTCGAGAGCGCGCGCAACCTCCTGGGCAAGGGGCTCTCGATGGAGGCCAACCGCCGCCTCGAGCCCCTGTGGCAAGGGCGCGCCAAGCTGGACCAGGCCATGCGGCTCGAGGTCGCCTTGCTCTCCGCCCGCGCCCTCGCCGCCGAGTCACGCATCGAGCGTGCGATCGAGCGCCTGCGCACCATCGCCGGCGAGCTCGAGGACGCCGATGAGCGGCGCCGCATCTTCCTCCTGGCATCCAAGCTGCTCGAGGACCGCGGGCGTATCCACGAGGCCATCGCGGCCCTGGAAGGAGTCCTCTGATGTTGCGCTTCCATGCGCTGCTGAGCCTGGCCGCCGGTGGTCTGTTCGCCATCCCTGCCCTGCGCTCGCAGGAGCCCCAGGGCGTGCTCGAGTCCCTGGCCCAGACGGTCCAGGCCCTCGAACACCTGGGCGGAATCGAAGCTCGGCTGGCCGCGGGCGAGCCCGTGGACAGCGCCGAGATCCTGGCCGCAACGGAGGCGCCCAGCGGAACGGCCATGGAGCGCGACACCTTCCTCGCCACCCTGCGCGACGAAGTCGCGGGGCTGGCGCTGCAGCACGACCGCATCCTGGCTGGGCTCGGGGCACCGTCCTTTTCTGCAGGCCCGAACTCGCTCCCGACCCACATGTCCGATGCCCAGGGCGGCCTGGGCATGGGCCAGCCGGGAGCGGCGCAGGGCCAGGCTGCGCGCCCAGCGCCCGCCCCGACCACCGGGCTGCCCGAGTCCGTGCGCCGCTCGCTCTTCGAGGGCCCGCGCCCGCTGGTCGAGCTACCCGCACACGTCAGCGCCAACCCGCGCGCCTCACGTAACTTCGAGGTCGAAGGCTACAGCGCCGATCCCCTGCGCGAGGGCCGGCTCTACTGCCGCGTCGGCCGCTTCGCCGAGGCGATCACGATCCTCGAACGCATCGACGACAGCCCCGAGGCGGACTACTGGATCGCCCAGGCCTACGAGGCCCTCGAGCGCTACGAGGAAGCCCTCGCGGGCTACACGGCCCTGGCCGAGTCCGAGAGCGCCGGCAGCTTCGCCGCACGCGCGTCCCGCGACCTCGAGTTCCTGCGCTGGAAGATGGACTTCCAGAGCCGGCTGGGCGCGAAGCGCGGGAAGGAGCAGCCGTGAGCGCCGCTTCCCGCACCCGACCGAGCGCCACGCCGAACGAGGTCGACGAGGCCATGAGCGCCTTCTCGTCGATCGCCGACAACCTGCGCCAGGGCTACGCGGCCCTGGCGGCGCGGGCCGAGGTGGTCGAGGAAGAGCTGCGCGTGGCCAACGCCCAGCTCGAGTCCAAGGTCTTCGAGCTGGAGCGCGTGCGCCGGCACCTCGAGGCCGTGCTCGACTCCCTCCCCACCGGTGTCGTCGTGCGCGACGAACAGGGCCGGGTCGAGCGCGTCAACGAGCCCGCGCTCGAGATCCTCGATGCCGAGCGCGCCGACCTCATGGGCGCCCTCGAGCCCGCCGCCCTGGTCACCGAGCCCGCGGGCTCGGCCATGATCTGCCGCGGCGGAGTGCGCCGCATCGTGGCCGCGCGCTACTCGGGCGTGCGCACCCGCGACGGCGAGTCCCTGGGCTCGGTCGAGGTGCTCGACGACCGCACCGAGTTCCAGGAGCTGGCCGAGCGCGTGCATCGCCTCGACAAGATGGCCGCGCTGGGCACCATGGCCGGAGGCATCGCCCACGAGATCCGCAACCCGATGAACGCGATCAAGGGCTTCGCCGCCCTGCTCCTGCGCGGCATGCAGCAGGAGAGCCGCGAAGGGCGCTGGGCCAGCCTGATCTGCGAGGGCGTCGACGAGGTCAACGCCATCGTCTCGGGACTGCTCAACTTCGCCTCGCCCGAGCGGCTGCAGCCCGAGGCCCTGGACCTGGCTGCCCTGGTCGAGGAGAGCCTCGAGCTCGTGCGCCGCGACCTGAGCGGCGCCGGCGACGGATCCAACCTGCTGCACAGCCTCGAGTCCGAGGTCTGCGACGGCGAGCTGACCGGCGACCGGATCATGCTGCGCCAGTCCCTGCGCAACCTGGTCGCCAACGCGATCGACGCCCAGCCCGAGGGCGGCCCCGTCCTGGTGCGCGTCAGCTGCGACGCCCAGCAGTGTTGCTTCTCCGTGGAGGACGCCGGAAGCGGCATCCCGGAGGAGCTGGCCGGACGCGTCGCCGACCCCTTCTTCACGACGCGCAGCGAGGGCACCGGCCTCGGCCTGGCCCTCGTTCACACGGTGGCCGGACTGCACGGCGGCCGCCTCGAAATCAGCCCCGAAGCCAGCGCCCTGGGCGGTGCTCGGGTGCTCCTCAAGATCCCCCGTCTTCCCTACTCCGACAAGCAATGACGGCTCTACGCATCCTCGTCGTCGACGACGACGCGCTCTCGCGCGAGTTCCTCCAGGAGGCCGTTCAGGCCCTCGGTCACCGCCCGACCGTGGCCGAGAACGGTGCACGCGCCCTGGAAAAGATCTCCGCCGAGCTCCCCGACATGGTCCTCACCGACCTGCGCATGCCCGAGGTCGACGGCACCGAGCTCGTGCGCCGCGTGGCGTCCGACTGGCCCGGTCTGCCGGTGGTCGTGATCACGGCCAACGGCACGATCGAGGCCGCGGTCGAGGCCATGAAGCTCGGCGCGGTGGACTTCCTGCTCAAGCCCTGCACACCCGACGCCCTCGAGCTGGTGATCGACCGCGTGCAGCGCACGGCTCGCTTGCTGCGCGAGAACGAGTACCTGCGCAGCGAGATCTCCAGCTCGTCGACGAGCCTGATCGCCGAGAGCCCCGCGATGCTCGACCTGCTGCGCTCGGCCTCGCGCCTGGCGCGCTCGAAGGGCACGGTGCTGATCAGTGGCGAGAGCGGCACGGGCAAGGAGCGCATCGCCAGCTACATCCACGCCGGCAGCCCGCGGGCGGAGGCCCCCTTCATTCGCGTGAACTGCGCGGCCTTGTCGGAGACCCTGCTCGAGTCGGAGCTCTTCGGCCATGAGCGCGGCGCCTTCACCGGCGCGCACCGCACGCGCGCCGGCCGCTTCGAGCTGGCCGACGGCGGCACGCTGCTGCTCGACGAGCTGGGTGAGATCTCCCCGGCGATGCAGTCCAAGCTCTTGCGGGTCCTGCAGGAAGATCAGTTCGAGCGCGTCGGGGGCCAGGACACGATCCAGGTCGACGTACGCGTCATCGCCGCCACCACCCGCGATCTGGCCGGCGAGGTCGCGGCAGGCCGCTTCCGCGAGGACCTGTACTACCGCCTGCATGTCCTGCCCCTGCACATTGCCCCGCTGCGCGAGCGCCGTGAGGACATCCTGCCCCTGGCCCAGCACTTCGCCGAGCACCACGCGCGGCAGAACGGCGTCACCCCGCCGGTCTTGACCGAAGATGCACGCCAGCGGCTGGTGGCCTGGAGCTGGCCGGGCAACGTGCGCGAGCTCGAGAACGTCGTGCAGCGCGCGGTGATCCTGGGCGCCGAGGGCAGGATCGCGTCCAACGACCTGATCTTCGGTCCGGCCTCCGGCGCGAGCGAAGGCGGAGCGGGCAAGAGCGCCGCGAGCCTGACCCTCGAGGACCCCGAGTTCGCCGCGGTACTGGCCAACCAGGCCGTCTCCGACATCGAGCGTGTCGCCATCCTGGCCACCCTCGAGTCGACCTCCGGCAACAAGACCGAGGCGGCGCGCCGCCTCGGTCTGACCGCTCGCACCCTCTCCAACAAGATGAAGATCTGGAGGCAGGCCGGACTCGTCGCCTGAAGATCATGAACGCGACCGATCAACAAGTCCTGCTCGACCTGCTCTCCGCCACGTCCCTGCGGGCGCGTGTGCTGGCCGGCAACGTCGCCAACCAGAACGTTCCGGGCTATCAGCGCCGCGACGTCGAGTTCGAAGACATGTTGTCGCGCGAGGCGCATCGGCAGGGCGCGGACCTCTCGCGCGTCGAGCCCAAGATCGTCGTCGACACCCACACGCCGGCTGGCGCCGACGGCAACAACGTCGTCATGGAGCAGGAGATGGGCGCCATGCGTGAGAACCGCCTGCGCTTCGAGCTGTTCGCCAGCATCCTCGCCGGCCGCGTCGGGCTGATGCAGTCCGCAATCCACGGAGACCGCTAAGACATGAGCAGCATCAACCAACTCTTCGGGCCGATGCGCATCGCGGCGAGCGGCCTCTCGGCTGAGCGTACGCGCATGGACGTGATCGCACGCAACATCGCGAACGCCCAGACCACCAGCGTCCCCGGCCGCGAGGGCCCCTACCAGCGCCAGGTCGTCGACTTCGCGCCCCTGGTCGAGCGCATCGCGCCGGGCCAGAGCGAGATCTTCGGGGTCCGGGTGCGCGACGTGCGTGGCGACGACGCGACGCCCTTCGAGGAGATCTACGACCCGGGTCACCCGGACGCCAACGACAAGGGCATCGTCCTGATGCCGAACGTCAACACGGTCAGGGAGATGGCCGACCTGATCACGGCTGTTCGCGCCTACGAGGCCAACCTCGAGGTCCAGACCAACTTCCAGCAGATGGCCGAGCGCTCCCTGCGCCTGGCCGAGTAACGCCCTTCCCGCGCCTCCCACGGACTGAAGCGAAGCATCCGATCCCATGGTGGACTCCCTCGGCAAGAGCAGCGGCGGCGGCCTGGCCCGCGCTGCGATCGAGTCGGCCCTGCGCCGCCAGGCGGAGGCCCTCGAGCGCATGCGCGATGCGGTCGGAGACGCGGGCCAGAGCGGCGCGCAGGCGGCGGGCGCCCAGGGCTCGGCCAGCGGCGACTTCTCCAGCCTGCTGAGCGAGGGGCTGGGTGAGGTGGACGCTTCGATCAAGGAGACCGAGCGCCTGCACCTCGACGTGCTCGAGGGCAAGCTCGACTTCCACGAGGTGGCGGCAAAGCTCAAGCAGTCCGAGCTGTCCTTCGACTTCGCCATGCAGGTGCGCAACAAGCTCATCGACGCCTACCGCGAAGTGATGCGGATGAGCGTCTGATTCATGAAAGACCTCCTCTCCAAGCTCTGGGCGTTGGCCGTCGCGACGAACGCTCCGACGCGCGTCGTCGTGGGCGCGGTCCTGGCCCTGGCCCTCGGCGCCAGCGGCTTCCTGGCCCTGCGCGCCGCCAACCCGGCGTTCGTACCCCTGCGGGTCGAGCTGGACGCGAGCGAGCTGTCCTCCGTCTCGGCCGCGGTCGCCAGCGCCGGCATCCGCTTCCGCACCAGCGCGCCCCCGGGGCCCTACACGATCTGGGTCGAGGAGTCGCGCCAGTACGAAGCCCTGGGCGCGGTCTACCTGGCCGGAGCCCTGGACGAGGGCCCGCGCGGGATCACGGCCACCAGTGGCGCCGCCTCGGTCTTCCTGGGCTCGGGCGAGCGCACCCAGCAGCTCCTAAAGCGCAAGTGGGAGGAGGTCGAGAAGCTGCTCGAGGTCTACAAGTGGATCTCGCGCGCCACCGTCACCTCCTCCACGCCCAGCCGCTCCCCGCTCGAACGCGCTGCCCCGATCAGCATCTCGGTCGTCCTCGAACTGCGCGGGATCACCGAACCCGACCGCGAGCAGCGTGAGACCGTGGCGAAGATCGTCAGCTCGGCCTTCGGCGTCTCTTCGGAACAGGTCGTCGTCTCGGACCAGTATGGCCGCGGCCTGTTCGACGGCTCGGCCGACCACCAGCTCGACGGGCTGCTCGCCTTCCAGCGCAGCTACGACGAGGGCACGACCCGGGACGTGCAGCGCATTCTGGACGAGACCTACGGCCTGGGCAAGGCCACGGCCAGCGTCAAGAGCCGCTGGATCCACGACCGCGTCGAGTCCGTCGACGAGTCCGTCGACCCGAGCTCGAAGACCCCCATCCGCAAGACCCTGTCGGACACGTCGACGCCCCAGAACAGCAATGCGCTGGGCGGGCCCGCCGGCGGTCCCGGTGGAGTGGATCCGGAACTTGCCCGGCTGGGACGCCGTGTTCGGGGGGACGGGCTCGATGTACGCCGTCCAGCGCCCGCCGCCGGCGACGTCGGCCGAGACCGGGT
>JAJFFA010000484.1 GCA_021776885.1 Planctomycetota bacterium | reverse complement strand
AACAGGCTCTGGGAGGCCGAGCGGGAGCTCGGGCGGCTCAGGGGGCGGGCTGGGGGCGAAGGGGCCCAAGGGGGCGACGAGGCCGGCGGCGGGTAGGCGCGCTTGTTCCTGCGCTAGTGCAACGCCGCCCGCTGCGCCGGGCCGAAGAGGGCCGGGGCCGGGGGCAGGAGCTGCAGGTCGAAGCTCGGCAGGAGCTCCGTCGGGGTGGCGCGCTCCGGGGCCTCTTGGCCGGCGCTGCGGGCGGCCCAGGCGACCAGGGCGCGGGGGTCGACGCCCTCGGCGCGCAGGGCTGCGAGGGAGAGGGCGTCCGTGCGCTTGGCCAGGCGGCGGGCGGCCTCGTCCAGGACCAGGGGGACGTGCAGCCAGGTGGGGCGCGGGAGGGAGAGGGCGTCCAGGAGCAGGGCCTGGCGCGCCGTGCTGGGCAGCAGGTCGTCGCCGCGCAGGACCTCCGTCACGCCCTCGCGCGCGTCGTCGACGATGACCGCCAGCTGGTAGGCCGGGGTGCCGTCGCGGCCCTGCAAGGGGAAGTCGCCCGTCGTGCGCTCGACACGGTCCTGCATCCGGCCCGAGAGGGCGTCCGTGAAGTGCACCAGGCCCGGGGGCACGCGGAAGCGCAGGGCCGGGTCGCGGCCCGTCTCCTCGCGCGCGGCCTGTGGGGAGGCGAAGCGCTCGCGGCAGGTGCCCGGGTAGCGGCGCGTGCCGTCGTCCGCGTGGGGCGCCGAGGCCGCTGACTCGATCTCGCGCCGCGTGCAGACGCAGGCGTAGACGTGGCCCGCGGCGTCCAGGCGGGCCAGGGCCTCGGCGTAGGACTCGCGCTGCTCGGACTGGCGCGTGGGCGGGCCGTCCCAGTCCAGGCCCAGCCACTCGAGGTCCTCGAGCACGCCCTGCTCGAACTCCGGGCGTGAGCGGCTCGCGTCGAGGTCGTCCAGGCGCAGGACCACACGACCGTCGCGCGAGCGGGCGTGCCACCAGGCCAGCAGGAAGGAGCGCGCGTGGCCGACGTGCAGGCGACCCGTGGGGCTGGGGGCCAGGCGGCCGGTGAGGGCTACGCGTTGCACGGTACCCAGGTGGCGTCCCGCGAGGACTGGCGCGCGGCCTCCATCACGCGCAGGGTGGCGAGGCCGTCCTCGAAGCGGGCCGCGCCTTCGAGCTCGCTGGCGCCGGCGCGGACGGCGGCCACGACGTCGGCCAGGTAGAGCGGCAGGACCAGGGCGAAGGGGCCGTGGTCGACGGCCGGGGTGGGGACGTGCGCGCTGTCGACCTCGACCGCGTAGGGCTCGCCGTCATGCCGCGCCGCGATCAAGCGCAGCTCATCCTCCAGGCGCAGGGTGCCCTCGCTGCCGACGTACTCGAGGGTCGACATGCGCGCGTGGGGGGCCATCACGCCCACCTCGACCTGGACCTCGCAGCCGCTCTCGAGGGAGAGCCAGAGGGCCGCGTGCTCGTCCGCCGTGACCGGGCGCATGCGCCCCTCCCCGTCGGCGCGCTGGTGCACCAGGGTCGAGAGGCGCGCGCGCACCGACTCGACCCCACCCAGGTCGTGCACGATCCCGTCGATCGCGTGGGAGCCGAGGGCGCCCAGGGCTCCGCCCCCGCGCTGCGCGTCGTACCACCAGCTCCAGGGCGCGGCGATGCGCGCCGGGTTGCCGTGCAGCATCGCGGCGCGGGCGTGCCAGGGCTCACCCAGGAAGCCGTCCAGGACCAGGTCGTGCAGCTTCCGGCGCGCCGGGCTCCAGCGCATCTGGTGGTCGAGCAGGGCCAGCCGGCCCTCGGCCCGCTCGCACATCACCCGGCCCTCACCCGTGTCGAGGGCGAAGGGCTTCTCGCACAGGATCGCCGCGTCGGTCTCGAGGGCCGCCAGGACCATCGGCGCGTGCAGGTGCACCGGCGTGCTGACGATCACCAGCTCGGGCTCGAGGGCCAGGAGCTCGCGCCAGTCCGCCGTGGCCTGGGGGATGCCGAACTCCCGCGCCGTGGCGCGAGCCTTGTCCCCGTCCGCGCCGGCGATGCCGACCACCTCCGCCGCCACCCCGCCCAGGGACTCCGCGTGGGCCAGGGCCGGGAGCTGCACCTTCGCGGCGAAGGAGTTGCCGAGGACGACCGTGCGCACGGGGGCCGGGCTCATGCCCCGAGTGTGCGCGATCGAGCGCGCCGGCGCGAGGCGCAGGCGCCGGGCTGGCGAGGTCGCCGGGGTCGACGGGACTGGCGGGGCTGGCGGGGCCAGCGGAGCGCTGCAGCCCTGCGCCTGCCCGTTCCCGGGACTGTTGGCCTTGCGTGAGACCCGGAACGCCCGCATCCGGGCTGGGGGCCGCGGCGAAGACCCGGGCCAAGGATCGAACATCGATCGCAACCCACCGAGCCCCCCTCTCAAGAGGACTCCTATGCTCCTGACACTCTCCACTCTCTCCCTCGCCGGCCTTTCCCTGCTCGCCCCCGCCGCGGACACCTGCAACAGCACGCCGCAGGCCAAGACGGTCGCCGCGAGCCTGGCCGGGACCGACATCGTCGACACCGCCGTGGCCGCCGGCAGCTTCGAGACCCTGGTCGCCGCCGTGAAGGCCGCCGGCCTGGTCGAAGCCCTCAAAGGTGAAGGACCCTTCACGGTCTTCGCCCCCACGGACGAGGCCTTCGCCCAGCTGCCCGAGGGCACCCTGGCCAAGCTGCTCACCCCCGAGGGCAAGGATCAGCTCACGGCGATCCTGACCTACCACGTGGTTCCCGGGCGCGTCCTGGCGGCGGACGTGGCCAAGCTCAGCGGCGCCGTGACCCTCGGCGGGCAGCGCGTCGACGTGCGCGTCGCCAAGAAGAAGGTCATGATCGACGGCGCGAGCGTCGTGCGCACGGACATCGAGTGCAGCAACGGCGTGATCCACGTGATCGACAGCGTGCTGATGCCGGCGACGAACGACATCGTGGCCACGGCCAAGGCCGCCGGCTCCTTCGGCACCCTGCTCGCCGCGGCCGAGGCCGCCGGGCTGGTCGAGGCGCTCCAGGCGCGCGGTCCGATCACCCTCTTCGCGCCCACCGACGAGGCCTTCGCCGCCCTGCCCGAGGGCACCGTGGCCGACCTCCTGAAGCCCGAGAACAAGGAGGCCCTGGCCTCGATCTTGAAGCTGCACGTGGTCCGCGGCCGGGTCTACTCCGACGCCGCCGTCGAGGCCGGTAAGGCCACCACCCTGGCGGGCACCGAGGTGCGCATCAGCGCCGAGGACGACAAGGTCCGCGTCGGCAGCGCGACCGTGCTGCGAGCGAACCTCGACGCTTCGAACGGCGTGATCCACGTCATCGACAGCGTGATCCTGCCCGCGGCGCACTGATCCCGGCGGCTCGTCGAGCCGAAGTCAGGATCCCGGAGCGGGAGCGTCGTCGCGACGCTCCCGCTCTTTTTTCGTCGCATTCCGAGCGCTCCCTCTACTGGAAGATCAGGTTCAGCCCGTTCGACAGGTTGAAGCCCGCCATGCCCGCCATGGGGTCGCGGTACCAGAGCTGGTAGTTCAGGTCCGCGCCCGAGACGAGGGCCGAGCCGTAGGGCGCAGCGAAGTTCAGGGCGCGCGTCGTGACGCCCAGCGGGTTCGCGTTCTGGGGCGGCTGGATGCGCGTGGTCTGGCCGCCGGCGCAGCGGAAGCCGTCGCCGAAGGGCACCTGGACCTGACTCGTGCCGAAGAAATAGAGGCCGGGGACGCCGGGGACCACGCCGTTCGTGGTCAGGGTCAGGCTCTGGTCCGAGGCCAGGCTGCTGCCCGTGGCCAGGATCGAGGCCGTGCTCCCGCTCGAGTTCGGGTTGGCGACGCAGTAGGGCGTGCCCAGGCTGCCGACCTTCAGCTCGATGTTGTCGAACAGGATGTCGATCGTGCCCAGGGCGAAGCCGCCGCCCGGGTTGGTGTTGATGATCGCGATGTAGTCCACGTCCTGGATCACGGCGTCCCAGTCGGCGTCGTCGTTGCCCGAGTTCGTGCCGCCGTAGCTGTGCACTTGCCAGCCGGGCGGGAGGGTCGACGATGAGGTGTCGAAGGTCCACGACAGGTTCGTCCAGACGCCGGATTGAACCGCCGCACCGAAGCCCGCGAAGCTGTAGGTCATCGGGTCGAACTGCGAGAAGACCAGGATGTCGTCGAACAGCTCGGTGGTGCCCATGTCGTCGGCCAGGAGCACGTAGAAGTGCATGCCGAAGGGTGCCATGCCCTGCAGGTGGTTGGTGTCGAACGACAGCTCGTTGACGCCGGCCGCGCGCAGGTTGCCGTTCCAGCCGGCGGTGCCCGGGTTCGCCTGCAGCGCCCAGTACTCGAAGTTGCCCTGCAGGCCGAGGAACTCGAGCATGCCGCCCGGATTGCCGCCCATGGGCTGGTGGGTTCCCTGCTGCTCCATCACGGGCGTGCCGTTGATGCTGCCGTTGAAGTCCATGTGCCAGTTGTCGGGGTTGCCGGCCTCGAAGTCCTCCGTCGCCTGGGCCTGCGCGGCGCCGCTGCCGAAGGAGACGAGGAGTGCGGTGAAGAGAGCGCGCGGGGTGAGGGCCAAGGGATGCCTCCGGTGCGGTCGATGGGCCTTGAAGTCGCGAGGATAGCACGCTGCCGCCCGACCGGCGCTCAGCCCACCCCACGCCGGAAGCGGCGCCGGAAGGCCGTGGGGGTGGTGCCCAGGAAGCGCCTGAAGTGCTGGCGCAGGACCTGGGCCGAGCCCAGGCCCGCGGCCTGGGCGAC
>JAJFFA010000483.1 GCA_021776885.1 Planctomycetota bacterium | reverse complement strand
CGCTGGTTTTCGCTTGGCTCCGTACGCTGGTTTTCGCTCCCCTGCTACGCTCTTCCTACCGTGTCCCTGCCCTTCACCGCTCCGTACCTGCTGGCGCCCATGGAGGGCGTCACGGATCCCGCGTTTCGCGATCTGGTCCTGGAGCGCCACTCGCCCACGGACCTGGGCGGGGCCTTCACCGAGTTCGTGCGCGTCGTCGATCGGCCCCTGCCGCGCGCGCTGCTCGAGAAGCACCTGGGGCCGCGGCGCTTCCCGATCCCGGTGGGCGTGCAGCTCATGGGCAGCGACCTGGGCGCCCTGGCCGAGACGGCCGTGCGGGCGCTCGAGGTGGGCGCGCCGCTGGTGGATCTGAACTTCGGCTGCCCCGCGAAGGGCGCCCTGCGCACCTGCGCCGGGGCGGCGCTGCTGCGCGATCCGGAGCAGGTCGAGCGGGTGGTGGCCGCCGTGGCCAGCGCCGTCGGAGCGCGGGCGCCGGTGAGCGCCAAGATCCGAGCCGGGTACGACGACGCCGAGCGGGTCGAGGACCTGGCCCGGGCGGCCGAGGCAGGGGGCGCTGCCCTGCTGACGGTCCACTGCCGCACCCGCGCCGAGGGCTACTGCCCCGAGGTCGACTGGAGCCGCATCGCCCGGGCCCAGGCGGCGGTCTCGATTCCGGTCTGCGGGAACGGCGGGGTCGAGGTCCACGCCGACCTGGCGCGCATGCGCGCGGAGACGGGCTGCGCCTACGTCATGGTCGGGCGCGCGGCCCTGGGGGACCCCTGGATCTTCTCCGGAAGGCGGGTCGCGAGGCGCGAGGCGGCCGGGTTCCTGCTCGAATACGTCGAGGCCATGCACGCCGCCACGGGCGCCAGCCCGCGCCAGCTCGCGGCGCGGGTCAAGCAGCTGGTCAAGACCTGGACCGCCGGCGGCCTGCTGGACGACGCCCTGCGCCTCGAGTGGATGCGTGAGGCCGACCCCCGGGCCCTCCTGGCGCGGCTCGAGGCCAGGGGCGAACGGCAGCTCGCTCACGCCCCCTCGCGCGTATAATCCGCGGCCCGTTTTTCTTGGCGGGAGTCTTGGCGGAGGATGCCCATGGACAAGTGGACGGCCCAGCACAGCGCAGAGCTCTACAACGTGGCCCAGTGGGGGGACGAATACTTCTCCGTCAGCCCACGCGGCCACGTCGAGGTGTCGCCGGAGGGCCCCGAGCACCCGTCGATCGACCTGCACGATCTGATCCAGCAGATCACCCGCCGGGGCGTGGCCGCGCCCCTCCTGGTGCGCTTCGACGGCATCCTGCGCTCGCGCGTGCGCGGGCTGCACGCCGCCTTCAACACCGCCCGGGCCGCGGCCAAGTACCCGGCCCCCTACCGCGGCGTCTTCCCGATCAAGGTCAACCAGGACCGGCACGTCGTCGAGACCCTGCTCGAGGCCGGGCGCGAGCTGGGCATGGGCCTCGAGGTCGGCAGCAAGCCCGAGCTGATGGCCGGGATCGCGTTGCAGGCGGGCGAGGGCTCGCTGATGATCTGCAACGGCTACAAGGACGAGGAGTACGTCGAGATGGCGCTCTCCTCGACCCGGCTCGGGATCGAGGTCATTCTGGTGATCGAGAAGCTGACCGAGCTGGCGACCATCCTGGCCGTGTCCGACCAGATCGGCATCCGGCCCAAGATCGGCGTGCGCAGCAAGCTCTCGTTCAAGGGCTCGGGGCGCTGGAAGACGAGCGTCGGCGACCGCTCGAAGTTCGGCCTGACCGCGCGCGAGATGGTCACCGTGGCCGAGACCCTGCGCGAGCGCGGACAGCTCGACTGCCTGGCGCTGCTGCACTTCCACATCGGCAGCCAGATCACGGACATCCGCTCGCTCAAGCAGGCCATGCGCGAGGGCACCAACATCCTCGTCGGGCTCTCGCGCATGGGCGCGAAGATCCGCTGGTTCGATGCGGGCGGCGGCCTGGGCATCGACTACGACGGTTCGAAGACCAGCTTCGAGTCCTCGAAGAACTACTCGCTGCAGGAGTACGCCAACGACGTCGTCTGGCACCTGGCCGAGGCCTGCCGCGAGGCCGAGATCGAGCCCCCCACCATCGTCACCGAGTCGGGACGCGCGCTGGTCGCCCATCACGCGGTGCTGATCGGCGAGGTCGTGGGCAAGACCAGCTTCGAGACGGAGCAACCGGGCCAGGTACCCCCGGAGGATGTGCACGACGTCGTGCTGCGCATGGCAGCGCTCAAGAACGAGGTCAACGCAAAGACCTGCGCCGAGGTCTACCACGACGCTCTGGAGCTGCGCGACGAGGCGATGCTGCTCTTCAACACGGGACAGCTCGACCTCGAGAGCCGCGCCTGGGTGGAAGACCACTTCTGGTCGACCTGCCAGGCCGTGCTGCGCGCCACCCGCTCCCTCGAATACGTCCCCGAGGAGCTGGGGGACATGGCCCGCGACCTGTCGGACACGTACTTCGTCAACTTCTCCCTGTTCCAGTCCCTGCCCGACTCGTGGGCCATCGGCCAGCTCTTCCCCGTGCTGCCCGTGCACCGACTGGAGGATCGTCCGGCGCGGCGCGCGGTGATCGCGGACCTGACCTGCGACTCCGACGGCAAGATCAACCGCTTCATCGACCTGCGCGATGTCAAGCAGACCCTCGAGCTGCACGACTGGAAGGCGGACGCGGCGCCCTACTACCTGGGCTTCTTCCTGGTCGGCGCGTACCAGGAGATCCTGGGGGACATGCACAACCTGTTCGGCGACACCAACGTGGTGCACGTCGACCTGGACGAGCGCGGGCGCCCCAAGCTCTCGCACGTTGTGCGCGGAGACCGCGTCAAGGAAGTCCTGGCCTACGTCGAGTACTTCGAAGACGATCTCATGCGCAAGCTCCGCGCTCATGTGGAGAACGCCCTCGAGGAAGGGCGCATGGACTACGAAGAGTCCGCGCACTTCCTGCACCGCTACGAGGCCGGCCTGCGCGGCTACACCTACCTCGCGCGTCGCAAGGGCGGCAGCGAGAAGAACTCCCCCGCCAAGCCCCATGAAGATCCAGCAGAACTGCCGCGTTGAGCTCGCCTTCTCCCTCCTCGGACCCGATGACGTCGTCTACGAGAGCAGCGAGGACGAGGGCAACGAGAACCTGGTCATCGAGCACGGAGCCGGTGAGCTGCCCGAGGCGCTGACCCAGGCGCTGGAGGGACTCGAGGCAGGCAGCGAGGTCGAGGTCGACATTCCCGCCGGTGAGATGTTCGGGGATCACGACCCGGAGAACATCGTCTCCATCGATCGCTCCGACCTCCCCGACGACCCGGGCCTGGTCAAGGGCGTCTGGATCGAGGTCATGGTCGAGGACGACGAGCAGGGCTCGAGCGGGGCCTTCGAGGCGCGCATCGTCGAGAACGACGACGAGACGGTCGTGCTGGACGCGAACCACCCGCTGGCCTCGAAGCCCGTGAAGTTCCGCGCCAAGGTCGTGGCGGTCAGCGAAGCCTGAGGGCTGCCCGGGCACAGGCTGCACGCGCCGGGGCGCTCACTGCCCCAGGCGCTCGGCCACGTAGGGCGAGAGCGCGCCGGCAATGGCCTGGGCGGCCACGCGGTGGCCGCGGGCATTCCAGTGCGGGTCGTCCTCGAAGCAGGTCGGGAAGACCTGGGTCTCCTGGAAGGTCTGGAGCAGCGGGACGATCGGGTAGGGCTCGCTCTGGGCCAGCTCCTCGAACCAGCGGAAGGGCTCGAGGCTGTAGGGCCCGAGCACGGTGTAGCGCTCACCCTCGTAGTTGTTCGGCGCCTCGCGCGCCGAGTACTGGTACGAGCGCGGCAGCACGACGAGGACGAACTGCACACCGCGCTGCTCACACCAGGCGTGGATGCGGCGCACGTTCTCGCGCAGGGGCTCGAGCCAGCGGCGGGTCTCCTCGAGGGGCGCCTCCGACATGAAGAAACGACTGGGAGGACCGTCGACCGACCAGGTCACGGCGCTGGCGAAGGCGTCGGCGGAGAGCGCACGCAGCATGGCCAGCAGCAGGGGCAACTTGTCGTAGACGAAGTACAACCCGCGGCGCTCGAGCATGTTCCCGTAGCGGATGTCGTCGCCGAAGTCGGTCATGTCGACCGAGTACACGACGATGTCGGGCTCGTACTCCTCGCCCTGGTCCACGAGCCTGCGCCAGGAGAGCAGCGGGGACGAGCTGGTCCAGCCGAAGTTCGCCACACGCAGGGTGGCACCCGGGTGCTTCTTGCGCAGGAGGTTTCCGACCTGGATCGGGAAGGCCTCCATGGGCTTCGCGCGGTAGCCGTAGGTGAAGGAGTCCCCCAGGAAGATCAGGTTCAGCTCCTCGGGCACGAAGGCCTCGGGCTCGTCCGTCGCGCGCATCGCGTGGCGGTTCGCCGCGCCCCCGACGAAGGTCGGGCGGTGGTCGACGTCGCGGATGAAGGCGTAGGTGCGCAGCAGGAAGACGCGCTCGAGGTAGGGCGCGCCGAAGGTCTCGAGGGCCAGCCACCAGGCGAGCAGGGCCGCGGGCCAGATGAGCCAGCCCGGCTTGCGCCCGCGCACGCCGATCACGATCGCAGCCAGCACCTGGACCGCGATGACCAGGGTCAGGATGCCCTGGAACTCCTGCCGCGCGTGCCCGAAGACCACCTCGAAGGGCCGTGCGCCCTCGAGGTTCCAGAGGCGGTTCAGGGCCGTGATCGAGCGCCCCTCGTAGGCCGCCCGCACGATGCGCTCCCCGAACACGCTCCACACGAGCAGCATGCCGCCGGCCGTGACCCCGGTGGTCCCGGCGACGATCAGGAGGGGCTTCTTGCGCTGCGGGCTGACTCGGGTCATTCGGTTCGATGGTAATACGGTCCTGGTCGAATCCGAGGGCCTCGAACCTGGAACGCCCTGCGAAGATTCGGGTAGATTCCGGCGCAGATGGAGCCGATCGCGAACATGAGCAGGCTGGAGCGCCTGCGCGACGGCAAGTGGGCCTTCGCGGCGCTCCTCGTGCTGACCCTCGGCTTCGGCCTCTTCGCCCGCACCCTGCGTGCCGGGGAAGGCCTGCCCTACCTGCACCGCTGGGGCGAGCCGAACATCGCCGGGCGCTCGCTGCAGATGCTCAAGACCGGCGACCTGAACCCGCACTGGTTCAACTACGGCTCGCCCACCCTGTACGCCTGCGCCGCCGTGGACGTGGTGCACTACATGCGCCTGGCCGGGCTACCGGCGGAGCACCCCGAGAGCCTCACGTCCCCCGACGACATCGAGACCCAGTTCCCGCAGAAGTTCCAGTGGACGATCTCGCACCCGTCCTTCTACTTCTGGAACCGGATGGCGATGGCGCTGTTCGGCGCGGGATCGGTGCTGCTCACCTTCCTGATCGGGCTGCGCCTGGGTGGACGCTGGGAGGCCCTGCTCGCGGCGGCGGTGGTGGCCGGGGTCGCGATCCACGTCGAGGTGTCGGCCACGATCCGCAGCGACGGACCGGCCGCCTTCCTGACCCTGGCCGCCGTCCTGGCCAGCCTCGAGTTCCGCCAGCGGGCACGACCCGGCGCCCTGTGCCTGGCCTTCGTCCTGGCCGGCCTGGCGGCCTCGACCAAGTACAACGTGGTCTTCGCCCTCGGCGCCCCGGCCCTGGCCCTGCTGCTGGCCTGGCTCGAGCGGCGTCCCGAGCACAGGGGCTGGCTCTGGCTGTGCCTCCTGAGCCTGCCCCCCGTCGCCTTCGTCTGCGGCACACCCTTCGCGCTCTTCGACCTCTCGACCTTTCTGAAGGACGTCGGCAGTGAGGTCTACCACTACAAGGTGACGGGACAGGGGGCGCGCACGGCGGTCCCCGGCCTGGCCCACGTCTGGGACCAGTGCCGCGAGCTGGCCGCCAACGTCGGCATCGTGCCGCTCCTGTTCGCGCCCTCCGGTCTGGTCTGGCTGCTGCGCCGGCGCGGCCACTGGATCGTCTTCGTCTTCCCGCTCGTGTACCTGGCGTTCATGGCGCGCACGACGGTCAACCACCCCCACAACCTGGCGACCGCCTACCCCTTCGTCGCCCTGGCCATGGCCGCCGGGGTCGCCGGCGGCGTGCGCCTCCTGGGGGCACGCCGCGCCCTGCCCCTGGTCGCGATCGCCGCCCTGCTCGCCGGCTGGCACATGTCGAGCGCCCTGCTCTCATCCGCGCGCGTCGGCCTGGCCCAGGAGTCGCGCAGCCGGGCCATGCAGCAGCTCGAGGACCTGCGCGCCGGGCGCGGCTGGATGCGCATCGGCGTCGCCTCCGAGCTGCGCGTCCACTCCATCGACCTCGCGCGCCTGGGGGTCGAGCCCGAGATCGCCAAGATCGCCGACCTGGTGCAGCGACGCGCGGACTTCGACGCCATCGTGCTGCCCGACGCCCTGATGATCCGCGACTCGGACGGCGAGGGCGTGCGCAAGCGCGCGGGCGCGCTGAGCCAGCTCCTGCCCGAGGAGGGGATCGTCCTGCGTATCGAGGGCGAGCCCCTGTTCCTGACCGTGCGCAGCGTCAACCCGGGCGTGCGCGTCGTCGCCACGGGCGGCGGCGGCAGCTGACGCAGGCCGATGCGCCGGGCTCAGGCCAGGGGTGCCGAGGTGCGGGTCGAGCTCGGGTCGACGCCCAGGAAGCGCGAGAGGGCGCCGCAGACCAGGTAGATCAGCGGCGTGTCGACCAGAGCCAGGACCGCCTTGCACAGGTAGACCGCGACGATCACCTCGCCGATCGTGCCCCACTCGAGGCCCAGGGGGCCCCAGCGCAGGAAGATCGTGTTGACGATGATGGTGTCGACGAGCTGGCTGATCAGGGTCGAGCCGTTGTTGCGCAGCCACATGTGACGGCCCTGGGTCAGGCGCCACCAGAAGTGGTACAGGCGCACGTCGAAGAGCTGCGCGACCAGGTAGGCCGTCATCGAGGCCAGGAGCAGGATGCTCGGGCTCGAGAAGGTGGCGTGGAAGGCGTTCTGCACCGCTGCGCTGTCCGCGAGACCGAAGTCCGCCAGGACCCAGTTGGGCGAGGGCGGGAGCTGGATGGCGAACTGCAGGACGCCGAGCATCAGGAGGCTCATGCCGAAGCCTGCCAGGACCATGAAGTCGGCGCGCTTCTTGCCCCACAGCTCGGAGACGACGTCCGTCAGGAGGAAGGTGATCGGGTAGGTCACGATGCCCGAGGTCAGGGTCCAGGGCGACCCGCCCAGGAGCCACTCGGGCCCGCCGTCGGGGAACAGCACAAAGAGCTTGGTCCCGATGATGTTCGTCAGGACCAGGACGGAGACGAAGATCGAGGCCAGGAGGGCATAGACCGCCTCGCTCCGCGGGAAGGACGGACGGGCGGGATTCTGGGGCGCGACCATGGGCGCAAAGCCTACCCCGGAGAGCCCCGGCTTTGCCGCCCAGGCGTCGGTCGCTAGACTCCCTCGCCATGAAGGTGATCGAAGAACTCAAGGAAATGTCCGACGAGCGCTTCCTCGAGATCTACACCGCGCTCGAGAACCAGGGCTACGGCCCGCTCGACGGCGAGGTGGCGCGCGCGCTGAAGTTTCGGCCGCACGCGATCAAGAAGCTGCCCATGGTCCAGCGCGCCAAGCGCGCTCGGCTGTTGCTCGAGCGCGGCGCCAATGCCGAGCTCTGCTACGAGCTCTTCGGCGGCTACCTGATGAAGGAGCGCCGGGCCCTGGTGACCGACTTCCTCGACGCGACGGGCGTGGCCCACGAGGACGGGATGCTCGAGAACACCGCCGAGTCCAAGCCCGACTCCGCCAAGCTGTCCGAGGCGATCACCCAGCTCGACGCCAGCTACGACGCGGCGGACGTGACCCTGTACCTCTCGATGTGCGCCGAGCAGTGGCCCCAGGTGCCCGAGATCGAGAGCCTCTGGCGCTTGCGCGGGCGCTGAGTGCCGTGCTCACTCCCCTCGTCTTGATGCTGGCCGCCGAGGTCACGGTGCTGCTCCCGGGGGAGATGCGAACGATCGAGGGCGCGCGCATCGCCCCCAGCGGGCTCCAGGTTCCGCGCAGCGCCGTGCGCGCCGCCACCGGCTTCCGGCTCGAGGAGCGCGGGCTGTGCTCCGGCGAGGTCTGCATCCCCCTCGACCCGAGCTGGCTCGTGGTCGAGGACGACACGACCTGGTTCGACGTCAGCGCCTTCGCGCAATCGACCGGCCGCGCCCAGGCGCGCGAGGGCAGCGCCTTCAGCTTCGGCGCCGCCCCGGCCCTGCGCGAGACGACGCTGCTCGCCGGCCAGGCCCCCGACTTCGAGCTCGAGGACCGCGACGGCAACGCCCTGCGCCTCAGCGACCTGCGCGGCTCCAAGGTCCTGCTCCTGACCTGGGCCTCCTGGTGAGGCTGCCGCGCTGACCTGCCCGGGTGGCAGGCGCTCTACGAAGAGCTGGGACCCGCGGGCGCCAATGGAGCCGGGGGAGCCGGGGGAGCCGGCAGCCTCGAGATCGTCGCGGCCGCCCAGGACAGCGGCGGCTGGGACGTCGCGCGTCCCTTCATCGACGAGGCTGGCGTCACCTTCCCCGCCCTGATCGATCCGCGCCACAGCGTCACCGCCCTCTTCGGCATGGTCAACGTGCCGAGCGCGGTGTGGATCGACGAAGAGGGACGCATCGTGCGCCCGCCCGAGAGCGCCTGGACCCGCAGCTTCGACTTCGGCGGCCTGATCCAGGTCGACGGGGAGCCCTACGTCGCCGCCCTGCGGGACTGGGTCGCGCGCGGTGCCGAGAGCGCCTTCGCCCTCTCCGAGGCCCAGGTCGCCGAGCGCCTCTCGGCGGCCGCCGACCCCGCCCGCGGCCGCGCCGACGCCCACTTCCAGCTGGCGCTCTTCCTGCACGCCGGCGGGGACACGCCGGGCGCCGCGCGCCACTTCGCCGAGGCCCAGCGCCACGCCCCCGACAACTGGAACTACCACCGCCAGGAGTGGTTCTACGCGCCTGCCGAGGAGCGCAGCGCCAAGTGGCGCGCCAAGTTCGAGGCCCTCGAGGGACGGCCGTACTACGTGTCCCCCGACCTCGGCGAGTGAGCCGGGCGCCCGGGCCCGCCCAGACTGGCGCCCTTGCTGGCGCCCCTACTCGCGCGGGACGGCG
>JAJFFA010000482.1 GCA_021776885.1 Planctomycetota bacterium | reverse complement strand
CCCCAGGCTGATCCTGACGCCGTCGGGAAGTGCTGGAATGACGCACTGCTCGATGCCAACGCGCAGGCGCTCGGCCAGGCGGCCCGCGCCCTCGAGGCTCGTGTCGTGGCAGATCACGAGGAACTCCTCGCCGCCCACGCGGCAGACATCCTCCTCTTCGCGCTTGACGCGCGAGAGGACGCGGGCGACCTCCACCAGGACCGCATCGCCGACGTCGTGCCCGTGCTCGTCGTTCACGCGCTTGAAGTGATCGATGTCGAGCATCACCAGCGAGAAGGTCGTGCCCGAGCGCTGGTGCGCCGCCCACTCGGCGGTCAGCCGCTGGGTCGCGTAGCGTCGATTGGGGAGCTGCGTCAGGGCGTCCGTCAGCGCGGCGCTGCGCAGCATGCGCGTCAGGACCTCGAGCCGCTCAGCCTTGCGACGCACCTCACGCCGCTCCTCCTGCATGGCGCGCTGCAGCTGGGCGATGCGTACGCCGCTGGCCAGGCGCGCCTGAAGCAGCGGCAGCGAGGTCGGGTCGACCACGTCGTCCGCTCCGCAACGCAGGGCCTCGACCAGGGTCTCCTCCGTGTGGGTCGAGGACACGAGTAGAATCAGCATGGCCTTGCCCGCCTCGATGCGGCGCAGGGCGCGGCAGACCCGAAGACCGCTGCCCGATTCCGCGTCGAGGTCGCAGATCAGGATGTCGGGGCTGACCTTGAGCGCGCTGCTCAGGGCGCGCTGGGGGTCGTCCTCGGAGCGCACCACCAGGTTGGCGTTGGGCACGAGTTTCGTGACCATGGCTGTGTCCAGAGTGGTGCTGGCCAGCAGTACGCGCACCTCGTGACTGGTCTCCGCGCCTTCGTCGAGCAGGTCGCCCACGGCCCGCGTCGGAGCGGGTTCCGCCGGTAGCGGGGCGGGCGGGCTGTCTCCTGCCAGGGCCTGGACCGCCTCGACGCGCGCCGTGAGAGTCGCCCCGTCGGCGGGGTCCACGCCCGCGAGGCCCAGGGACTCGACCCACTCGCCCCAGGCCGGTGCGGTCTCGGCGACCAGGTCCCCGAGGGCGACGTTCCGGGCCTTCAGCTTGCGCTCGATCGCGACCAGCTCGGGACCGAGCTTGGCGCGGCAAGCCTCCCACTCGTCCGCGCCCAAGGCCACCAGGGCAGCGATGGACGAGGCTTCGCGCAGGGACCACTCGTCGTCCAGCTCTGCGTCGTCGCCAGGCGCTGCGTCCGCGAAGGCGCGCACGCGCCGTAGCAGGCTCTCGGGCAAGCCCCAGGCCTCGAGCATCATGACCGAGACGCGCCGGTGCTGGACGCCGAGCGCGCGGGTCTCGGCAGCCAGCATCTCGTCGGGGTCGGGGATCAGGCAGATGGGCTCGTAGCTGGTCGAGTAGACGGTCGCCAGGGTCAGCTGCCCGATCCCGGCCAGCAGCCCCGCGACGTAGGCTGCCTGGGCCTCCTTCGGGCTGAAGACCGTGGCCAGGGCCTGGGCTGCGACGGCGCGGGCCAGGCAGCGTGACCAGTAGGCGTCGTAGTCGAAGTTCTTGCAGACGTCGGTGCGGCGATCGGCGATGAGCGAGAAGGCCAGGGCCAGGTCGCGCACCGCCGCGATGCCCAGGCGCACGATCGCGCCCTCGATCGTGGCCACGGCTTCACTGCCCGCATGGCTCGCCGCGTTCGCCTGCTTGAGGATGCGGGCCGTCAGCGAGGAGTCCCGCACCACGGTCTCCGCGATGGACTCCGGACTGAAGTCGTCCGAGTCCGTCAGCTCCAGGATGCGCAGCCCAACTCCGGCGGGGGAGGGCAGTCGACCGGCGCCACGGAGTTCCTCGAAGTCCGCCTCGAAGTCGATGGTTTGTTCCAGTTCGTTCATCGAGTTTCCTCGTCGGCCATTTTCGTGGCGATTCTGGACACCTTTCCAGGGTCCCGTGTGGGCTCGTCCGGGGCTCCTGGCTGGTCCCGGGTCTGCCAGGTGAAGCACAGGTCGATTCCGCGCTCAGGCCGGCCCAGCGCTCGAGTACGGCCCCCGCGGCCCTCGACCAGGCGGCGCGCGATGGCGAGGCCCACGCCCGAGCCGCGGGACGGGCCCCGGCCGGTCTCGAACATGCGGAAGACGCGCTCCAGGTCCTGCTCGGGGATCCCCGGTCCGTCGTCGAGGACGTGGAATTCGAGTCGCCCGTCCGCGAGCACGGCGGCCTCGACCAGCACGCGGCCCTGGGTTCGATCGTGGTGCCGGCAGGCGTTGTCGAGCAGCTCGTGCAGCACCCGCTGGAGGGGCCCGGGGTCCTGCACGGCGGTCGAGCAGGACACCTGGTTCAGCAGGCTGACGCCCAGGTGCCCGGTGATCCCGGCCACGGCCGCCTCGACGATCTGGGCGGCACTGCGCTCGGCGTCAGCGTCGGAGCTGACCGAGTAGGCGACCATCGCCTGGAGCAGGGAGCGCATGCCGAGGATGCCCTCCTGCGCGGCGGCCAGGACGCTGCGGCCCGCCGGGGCGGATCCCCTCGACATGTCATCGTGCAGCCACTCGACCGAGCTCTGCAGCGCCCTCAGGGGCGACTGGAGCTCCGCGGACGCGGCGAAGATCAGGCGCTGCATGTCGGTGGACATGCGGGTCAGCTCCTCGCGTGTGCGGCGCAGGCCGTCGCAGCGCGCCTCCAGCTCTCGTTCCTCGCGGCGCTGCTCGAGCTGCTCGCTCACCAGGTCGGCCAGGGTCTCGAGCAGCTCGCGCTGAAGCGGCGAGAAGCTACGTGCGCGTCGATCGAGCACGCACAGGGTGCCGAGGGCGTGCCCCTCGCGGTTCAGGAGCTGGGCACCTGCATAGAAGTGGATGCGGGGACCCTCCGTGACCAAAGGATTGTTCCTGAAGCGCGGATCG
>JAJFFA010000481.1 GCA_021776885.1 Planctomycetota bacterium | reverse complement strand
ACGGGGTGATCCCCTTCGACTTCCGCACCAACGGTCGCGTCGTCCCGCCGCTGATGCGCCTGCCGGTGTTCAACGGACCCAAGGCCTCGCTGCACGTGCGCGACGTGCACCTCGAGGGTCGCCGGCCGCCCTACGACGCGGGCAGCCCCCACGTGGCCGGGGGCGACCTGCCGAATCGCGAGGACGTGCTCCTGGCCTGGATGCCCCACGACGGCCAGCACCTGATCCGCTACACCAAGAACACGAAGGCCCTGGTCTGGCTCGGCAACGACGCCATGGCGCGCGACGACCTCCTGCTCTCGGCCGAGCTGTTCCACCTGATGTTCCACGAGAGCCCCCATGCTGGAGCGAGCTGGTCCCCGGGCGCGACCCTGGCCATGCACGAGACGCGGGTCCTCGAGCGGCCCCACGTGGGCGCCAACGTCGGCCGCGACCAGGCCTGGGGCATCGACGCCATGTGCGCGGCCTACGCCGTCTCGGACGACGCCTGGCGCGCCCAGAACCGCGAGTGGTACACGCGCGTGGCGCGCTTCCTGCTCGACGCCGCGATGCCGAGCGGTGTGATCCAGCGCAACCCGCTGGCGAAGATCCTCGGCCACGACCGCTACGAGGCGGCGCAGACCTACGAGTCCCTGTTCCTGTTGCACGCCATGCGCTGCCTGGCGGAGAGCGTTCTCGCGGGGCAGGACGATGCCTTGCGCGGTGAGCTCGAGGCCCTGGTGCTGCGCACCCTAGACTACCTCTACTGGGGCCCCGTCTACGAGCGCGGTGAGAAGCACGGTGGGCCGCGCACGGCCTTCGCCGTCGCCCTGCACGAGAACTACGACGAGCCGCCCTTCTGCGACGAGCAGCGCTGGGGCCCGGGCTACATCCCCGAGGACGGCTTCAACGGCGGGGTCGAGTTCTTCCACTGCTGGTGGGCCCTCGACTACGGCATGCAGATCAGCCCGCCCGAGGCCGGGCGGGGCGAGTCCAACCGCTACCTGGCGCGCCTCTTGCAGTGCTGGAAGTACGCGCGCTCCCTGGGGGCCATGCGCGACCAGCTCTTCGCGGAGCACGCGCGCTACCCCTCGGGCTCGAACCACGGCAACTGGGCCGGGCTGATGGGGCGCCTGGCCCTGCTCCGGGTGCGCTGAGCCTTCCCGTGTCCGCGGGCGCTGCCTATCCTCTGCCCACGATGACGCAAGACACGCTACGGATCGCGATGTGGTCCGGCCCCCGGAACATCTCGACGGCGCTGATGCGCTCCTTCGGCAGCCGCGCGGACACCCTCGTCTGCGACGAGCCGCTCTACGCCCACTACCTGGCCCAGACCGGGCTGCCGCACCCGGTCGCCCAGGCGATCCAGGAGCAGCACGAGACGGACTGGCGCCGGGTGGTGGCCTGGCTGACCGGGCCCCTGCCGGCCGGCAAGCGCGTCTTCTATCAGAAGCACATGGCGCATCATCTCCTGGAGGAGATCGAGCGCGACTGGCTCGACGCCCTGACCCACGTGTTCCTGATCCGCGACCCGCGGCGCATGCTGCCCTCCCTCGACACCGTGGTCCCGAACCCGCGCCTGGTCGACACCGGGCTGCCGCAGCAGGTCGAGCTCTTCGAGCACGTGGCCGACACCTCCGGCAGCCCGCCGCCGGTGGTCGATTCGGCCGAGCTGTTGCAGGACCCCGAGGGTGTGCTGCGCGCCCTGTGCCCGCGCATCGGCCTGGCCTTCGAGCCCGCGATGCTGGCCTGGGCCCCGGGCCCACGGGACACCGATGGCTGCTGGGGCGAGCACTGGTACGCAAACACCTGGGCCTCGACCGGCTTCGCGCCCTGGAAGCCCGACACACGCCCCCTGCCCGAGCACCTCTCAACCCTGCTCGACGAGTGCACGCCGCTCTACGAGCGCCTCCACGCTCACCGGATCACCAGCTAGAGAACGCCCCGATGCTCCAGACCTTCGACGAACGCAACAAGGACCTCCTGGTCAACATCAACGGCGAGCTGGTGCACCGCGACCAGGCGCGCATCAGCCCCTTCGATTCCGCTGTGCAGGGCGGCGACGCCGTCTGGGAAGGCCTGCGCCTCTACGATGGGCGGGTCTTCAAGCTGGACGAGCACCTCGAACGCCTGCGCGAGTCGGCCCTGGCCCTGGCCTTCACGGACATCCCCCCGCGCGACAAGATCGTGCACGAGCTGAAGCGCACCTTCGAGGCCAACGGCATGCGCGACGGCGCCCACGTGCGCCTGACCCTCTCGCGCGGTGTGAAGATCACCTCGGGCATGGACCCGCGCCTGAATCAGAGTGGCCCGACCCTGATCGTGCTGGCCGAGTTCAAGACGCCGGTCTACTCCAAGCGCGGCCTGACCCTGGCCAGCAGCTCGATCCGCCGCTTCGGGCCGGCGGAGATGGACCCGCGCATCCACCACGCCAACCTGATCCAGTCGATCCTGGCCAAGATCGAGGCCAACGCCGCCGGGGCCGACGACGCCCTGATGCTCGACGCCCGCGGCTTCGTGGCCGAGACCAACGCGACGCACCTGTTCCTGGTCAAGAAGGGTGCCCTCGCCACCAGTCGACTGGTGGCCTGCCCCGCCGGGGTCACGCGCGCCACGGTGCTCGAGCTGTGCGCGACCCACGGCATCCCGAGCGACGTGCGCGACCTGCCCCTGACGGAGTTCTACGCGGCGGACGAGGTCTTCTGCACCGGCACCATGGGCGAGCTGGCCGCGGTCACGACCATCGATGGCCGCCCCATTGGTGGCGGAGAGCCTGGCCCGATGACCGCGCGCCTCTCCGAGCTGTACCTGGCGCGCACCGCGAGCGAGGGCGAGCGGGTGGTGGAGTGAGGCTCGCGGGCCTGGCCCTGGGCTTGACCCCGCTGCTGCCGCCGGCGCCGGTGGCGCTGGCCCCGTCGGGGCAGGAGGCCGCGGTCGAGGCGGCTCGGGCCTGGCGCGAGACCCACGGCGTCGAGATCCTCGAGGAGTTCGCCGGCCTCCTCGCCGTACCGAGCGTGGCGGCGGACCGCGCCGGACTCGCGCGCTGCGCTGCCCTGCTGGCAGAGGCCTTCACGCGACGCGGCGCGACGATGGAGCTCGTCGAGCGCGAGGGCGCTGCGCCCCTTGTGATCGGTCGCATCGACGCGCCCGGGGCGACGCGCACCCTGGGCCTCTACGTGCACTACGACGGCCAGCCCGTCAGCCCGGAAGACTGGACCGATCCGCCCTTCGAGCCCACCCTGCGCGACGCTCCCGTCGAACAGGGAGGGGCGCGCCTCTCCCTCTCCGCCCTGGCCCCGGAGTCCCCCGGCGCGCGCCGCGCGTGGCCCGCCGAGTGGCGCCTGTACGCCCGCGGCGCCGGGGACGACAAGGCGCCCTTGATCGCGCTGCTCGCGGCCCTCGATGCCCTGGCCGCCGCCGACCTGGCCCCCACGTCGTCCTTCGTCTTCGCCTTCGAGGGCGAGGAGGAGGCGGGCTCGACCCACCTGCGCGAGCTCTTCGAGGCGGCCAAGCCGGCCCTGGCCTGCGACCTGTGGCTGGTCTGCGACGGCCCCGTGCATCAGAGCCGCCGCCCGCAGCTCGTCTTCGGCGTGCGCGGCGTCACCTCCCTGGAGCTGACCACCTACGGCGCCGCGCGCCCCCTGCACAGCGGCCACTACGGCAACTGGGCACCGAACCCCGCCCTGGAGCTGGCGCGGCTCCTGGCCAGCATGAAGGACGCCCGGGGCCGGGTCCTGGTCGAGGGCTACTACGACACGGTCCAGCCCCTGGGCGCGGCCGAGCGGGCGGCCCTGGCCGCCCTGCCCGAGTTCGAGCAGGCCCTGCGCGCGGAGCTGGGCCTGGCCCAGAGCGAGGGCGAGGGCGCCAGCCTGGCCGAGCGCATCGCCCTGCCCTCGCTCAACATCCGCGGCCTGCGCTCGGCCGACGTGGGCGCGGCGGCGCGCAACATCATCCCGGCCAGCGCGACCGCGGCCCTCGACCTGCGCCTCGTGCGTGGCAACGACCCGGCCCGCATGCAGGAGCGGGTCGTGGCCCACGTGCGCGCCCAGGGCTGGAAGGTGATCGAGACCGAGCCCGACCTGGCCACGCGCCGCGCCCATCCACGCCTGCTGCGGGTGCAGCGCGGCCAGGGCTACCGCGCGGTGCGCACGCCCCTGGACCATCCCCTGGTCCCGGCCCTGTCCTCTGCCGCCCTCGCCGCAGCCGGCGAGGCGCCCCTGCTGGTCCCCTCCCTGGGCGGCTCCCTGCCGCTCTACCTCTTCGAGGACGTGCTCGGAACGCCAATGGTGATCGTGCCCATCGCCAACCACGACGACAACCAGCACGCGGCCGACGAGAACCTGCGCCTGGCCAACCTGGCCTACGGGATCGACCTCTTCGCGGCGCTGCTGCGTCTGTGAGGTCGCCCGCGCGGGCGGCCCGCCGCCTAGACTCGCCGTCTACTTGTAGGGCGACACCTCGGCGGCCTCGACCCAGGCCGCCGCCCGCGCTGCGCTCTTGGTGCCGTCGTACTTCCGGGCCAGCCGCTCGAGCTGCTTGATAGTGGTCGACTTGGGCCCCGCCGCGTAGAGCTTGGCCTCGAGCTTGGCCAGCTCCGTGGCCGCCTTCCACTCGCTCGCCAGGGACTCGTCGTGCAGCGCCGCGGCGAGGGCCGCGCGCTCCGCCTCCAGGTCCGGCTCGCCCGCGAGCTGGCCCTCGAGCTGCGCCAGCGCCGCCTGCGCCTCGAGCAGGTGCCCCGCTTCGATCTGCCAGCGCGCCCGGGCGAGGCGATCCTCGAGGCGTCCGCGGAAGACGGCCAGGGTCTCCCGCGCCGCTCCGGCCAGGGCGGCGTCCGCGTCGCCTGCCGCCGCCAGCCCCCTGGCGCGCTGCAGGGCGTCTCCGATGTCGCGCTCGGCGAACGCCTCCCAGGCCGGCAGCAGGTCTGCGGGCAGGTCCGCAGGACCGCGGCGACGGAGTGACACCTCCCGCGCCAGGTGCTCCTCGATCGCCTCGACCACCTCGTCGCGGTAGCCCAGCTCGAAGGACTCGGTCGTGCCTTTGAGCAGCACTTCGCCCGCGCTCGAGAGCAAAACGAACTGCGGCAGGGCTCCCTTGAG
>JAJFFA010000049.1 GCA_021776885.1 Planctomycetota bacterium | reverse complement strand
CACTGATCTCGAAGCCGTCCTCGAGCTCGACCTCGATCCCGCTCAGGTGTTCGCCCGCGCGCTCTGTGCGGCCGGCGAAGGTCTCGGTCGGGTGGGTCTCGCTGTGCACGCGGAAGGCGTACTCGCCGTGGGCCAGACGGTCGAGCTCGAAGCGGCCCTGATCATCGGTGGTGGTCAGCACCTCGACCTTGCCGCCGCTGGAGACGATCACCAGCCCGCCTTGCTCGAGGCGCTGCGAAGGGCCGATCTCGGCCCCGCGGACCGGCCGGCCGGCGCTGTCGACCACGCGACCGGAGAGGATCACGCCGCGCTCGAGGGTCAGCGGGCCGAGGTCGCTGCTGGCGTCGAGCTGGACGTGCTGTTCGAGGGGCGCGAAGCCGCGGGCGCCGACGGCCAGGCGCGCCGGGTGCGGATTGGGTGCGAAGGGGATGCTGAAGCGCCCCTGGTCGTCGGTCTCCGTGCTGGCCAGGGTGCCGGCCGTGGAGGCGCCACCGAAGAGGGCCGCCTCGACCGCGCGTTCGAGGACGACCTCGGCCTGGGCGACGGGACGCCCGTCGCTGCCCAGGACGGTGCCGCTCAAGGTCGCGTCACGCGCCCCGGTGGCCGAGCTGGAGAGGAGCGGGGCCTCCGAGGCCTCGGGCGCCTTGCCCGTGGCGACGTCCACACTGCGCTGCGCATCCACGTCAGGCTGGGCCAGGACCGGGGCCTCCTGAGCCTCGGGGGCGGTATCGGCCGCTGCAAGCGCCCCCTCGACCAGCCCCGATTCGCTCTCCTGTGCCGGCTGACGAACGATCCACCAGGCTCCGGCGAGGAGCGCCGCGACGATCACGAGGGGCAGGGAGAGGCGGCGCATGGGGGTCCTCCAGGACAGCGTGGGGCGAGAGCGGCAGGTTTCGCTCGAAGGTACGGAGGGCGCTACAGTGGGTTGGCCGCGCGAATCGAATTTTTCGTGTGACCCGCCGGCCCTTCGCGCTTTCAAAGGGTAGGGCGGTTCCACGGGACCTCGGCCCGCCGAGCCCTCGAAGCACCATGTTGCGGACCACGATCCTGGCCTTGCTGGCCCTGCTCTTCGGGGCCGAGGAAGCCCTCGGTCAAGCTCCGAAGCCCGGCGCCTACTACGAGGACGCGTTCCAGGTGGGCTTCAAGGTGCGCATGCCCAAGGACTGGGACCTGGTCCCGCCCAGGCCGGACGAGGGCAACGTAATGGCCAAGTTCAAGGATCCGGGCGTGCCGTATCAGGTCGTCGGGGGCAACGTCCTGGTCAAGCTGGCGCTGCTGCTCAAGTTCGACCGCCGCCCGGGACGCGTGCTGCGCGAGGGCGTGAAGGTCCACCCCGACCTCGCGACCTGGATCGAGGGGAACGATGAGATCGGCACCGGCTTCCAGCTGAAGGACGTGCGCGAGACGAGCTTCGGCAAGACCGCCGCGCGGCAGTTCACCTTCGTCGGCTGGCACTTCAGCACGGACCTCGGGCCGGGGGCCAGGATCTACTTCTGGGCCACCGAGTATCAGCTCGCCCCTGATGTGTCGGTGGTCTACGGCTTCATCACGCCCGCTGAAGACAAGTACTTCCGCAAGTGGGAGCGCCCGCTCCTGAGCCTGGTGCGCAGCTTCGCCCCGGTCGAGCTGCGGCGCGGGGACCTGCCGCCACTGGCCCTGGGCGGCTCCCTGCGCGATCAGAAGCGCCAACGCCTGGAGCGCGAGGTGCGCGGGCTCGAGGGCTGGGAGCTGTTCGAGACGGACAACTACTTCATCGTCACGAACAACGTCGACGCGCCCTTCCTGCGCGAGCTGATGCCGCGCCTGGAGGGCATCCGTGCGGTGTACGAGACGGACTACCCCCTCGAGCGCGTGCTCGCGGCGCGCGAGGCGCGACTGAAGCGGGAGGACGCCGAGCGCGAGGCGCGCGAAGAGCGCCAGCGCGCGGCGGCCGGGGTCGCCGCTGGACCGGAGGCGATGGCGACCCAGGGCGAGGTCACCCTCGACGGCCGTCCGGAGGCCGACGCGGACGAGTCGCCCGACGCTCCAGTCGATCCCATGGACGAGTCGCGCTGCAGCGTGGTGCGCGTCTGCAAGAGCCGCGCCGAGTACTACAGCTACGGCGGAGCCGTGGACAGCGCGGGCTACTGGCACGCCGCGCACGAGGAGCTGGTGCTGTACGACGACCAGGACCGCGGCGGTCGCAACAACACGTGGATCACCCTGAACCACGAGGCCTTCCACCAGTACATCTACTACTTCTACGGCAGCCTCGCCCCCCACTCCTGGTACAACGAAGGAACGGGCGACTACTACTCGGGCTACCAACCCGACCGCCGTGAACGCTACGTGCTCGAGCCCAACCCGTGGCGTCATCGTGCGGCACAGCAGCTCCTCGGTCAGGACCGGCACCCGCCGCTCGCTGACTTCATCCGCTTCGGCAAGGGCAGGTACTACCGTGACCGCGACGCGAACTACGCCCTGGGCTGGTCGCTGATCTACTTCCTGCGCACGGGCAAGGCCCAGCGCGCCCGGGGCTGGAACGACGCCTGGGACGGCATCCTGGACGACTATCTGGATGCCCTGGCCAGCAGCGGCGACCTCGAGACGGCCGTCGCCACGGCCTACGCCGGCGTCGACTTCGAGGAGCTGGCGCAGGCCTGGAAGCGCTACATCGTGGAGCAGACCTGAGCCATGCCCGGCCTGCAGACGCGTCAGGCACCGAGTTGGGGCGCGCCCAATCCAGAAACGAGAACTCCGTCGCCGGAACGATTCGGCTCGACGGGAAGAACTACCGACAAGTGAGAACGATGCTTCAAGTCACGTCCCCGCTCGTGCGCCGCGCCCTCGTGGCCCTCGTCCTGTACCCCCTCGCCGCGTGCATGGGCACACGCACCATCGCCGATCCGATCGTCGTCGTGCGTAGCGCCGGGGGCACGGAGCTCGGAGTCTCGACGGAGTACGGGTTGATCTTCCTGGGCCACACGGCCCGGGCCGGCTACATCGAGGTCAGCGCCTGGTTCGGGGACGGCCCCAGCATCGAGCCCTCGGTCATCGAGCCCCTGGGGGGCGGCCTGTACACGGCGGACACCGAGATCCGTCTGCCCACGGTGCCCCTGACCTTCGTCGAGCCGACCGAGGGCGAGAAGTTGCTGGTCGTCGGACGCGGCTCCGGAGGCACCCGCAGCTTCTCCGTCCGGGTGCGCAGCGACCCGCGGGTGTACGGCATCCTGGTCGATCTGCCCCGCGGCCTGCGCGGCCGCGGTGACCAGACGGGGGCCGGCGTCTTCCGCGTCGAGCGCGGCGAACGCAAGCTGCTCGGCCTGGTCTCGGGCATCCTGCGGCTGCAGACCGACCGGGGCCAGAGGGAGTTCATGACGGTCGTCGGCCCACAGGACCTGTGGCGCCTCACGACCCACCGCCGCGACCGCGAGCGGGTCCAGGCCCCCGTCTACCGCCCCGACATCCTGTAGCGGAGTGGGCCGAGGAGCGGCGCCGCGCCTGCGAAAAACAGGCGCCCCGCCCGTGCGCAGGGGCTCCGTGTTTGCCAGCCTGCCCTGGCCCCGTCGAGGCCCCCCATGACCAGAACCGTTCTCGCTCTGCCCCTGCTGCTCCTCAGCGCCCCGCTCTGGACGGCATGTAGCGCGGTCCCGCGTCCCTCCCCCGCTGCTCCGGGACTCCTGGCCGAGAGCCCGTTCCAGGGTCAGCGCTACGCCCTCTCGGTGCGCGCCCTGGCCTACGAGGACTACGAACAGAGCGCCGAGGGCCTGGGCGACGAGTCCGTGGACGGGGAGACGGACGTCAAGGGCTGGGGGCTCGAAGCCGAGCTGGTCGGCTCGGGCGGGCCGGCCGTCGTCTTCGGCTGGACCCAGCGCGAGTACGGCAACGACCAAGAGGCGGACGCGGACGAGGTCCACCTGGGCCTGAAGTTCTACCTGGGCAGCGACCGCATCGTGCCCTACGGCATCGCCAACCTGCGCTACAGCGAGGGCCTCGAGTTCTCGCCCGAGCTGGCGCCCGCGTTCCAGACCCAGGACTACTTCGGCTTCGCGGCCGGCTTCGGCGC
This sequence comes from Planctomycetota bacterium, assembly GCA_021776885.1. Taxonomy (GTDB): domain Bacteria; phylum Planctomycetota; class UBA1135; order UBA1135; genus JAJFFA01. The sequence goes on along the minus strand of JAJFFA010000049.1, from coordinate 3,251 downwards.
CGTGTTCCTGGTCGACGCGAGCTTCTTCATCGACGTGCGCGTCCAGTACGAGGACCTGCTCGACGACATCGAGCTCGGCAGCGGCCTGGGCGACGCGGGCCTGAGCGGCTGGGTCGGCTCGATCGGGGCCGGCTTCAGCTTCTGATCGCCGGCCGCTGCGCCGATTCGAGCCCGGGCTAGCGCCGCCAGAACCCGGGAACGAAGAGCGCCACCACGGCGTAGAACTCGAGGCGCCCGAGGATCATGAAGACGGTCAGCACGAGCTTGCCCAGCTCGGGCAGGGCCGCGAAGTTCATCGACGGTCCGACCGCGTTCAACCCGGGGCCGATGTTGTTCAGCGTCGCGATGACGGCGGTGCCCGAGGTGACCAGGTCATAGCCGTAGCTGGCCAGGAACAGGGTCCCGCCCAGGAAGACGATGATCCACAGCGAGAAGTAGCTGGTCACGGCCGCGACCACGCCCTCGTCGATGGTCTGGCCGTCCATGCGCACGGCGTGGATCGCGCGCGGCCGCACGAAACGGCGCACGCCGAGCAGGGCGGCCTTGCCCACGATCAGGATCCGGACGACCTTGATTCCGCCACCGGTCGAGCCGGCGCAGGCTCCGACCACGGCCACCAGCATCAACAGCACGCGGCAGACCTGGGGCCAGCGGTCGAAGTCGGCCGTGCCGTAGCCGGTGCTGGTCTGCATGCACACGACCTGGAACAGGGAGTCGCGCATCGCCTGCCAGAACCCGCGGTAGTCGGGTAGATCGCTCGCCGCGCCGCCGTTGCTGCCGCCCCAGAACCACAGGACCACGCCGATCAAGAGCGTGGAGCCGACGAGGATCCCTACGTAGCTGCGTGCCTCGCTGGAGCCCACGAAGCTGCGCCAGGCCGGCCGCGGACCGACGCGCAGCAGGGTGTCGTAGATCGCGAAGTTGATCCCCGACAGGAACATGAAGAGCGTGATGATCATCTCGATCCGCGCCGAGGCGAACCAGGCCACGCTCGCCGAGTGGTTCGAGAAGCCCCCCGTCGCGATGGTGCCGAAGGTGTGCAGCAGCGCGTCGAAGCCCTGCATCCCGGCCAGCCACAGGACGATGAACTCGACCACGCTGATGCCGACGTAGATGCGCATCAGGGCCAGGGCGCTGTCGCGCACGCGCTGGTGGCTGGCCTCGCGCGCGATGCCCGGGATCTCCGAGCGGAACAGGCTGCGCCCGCCCGTGGGGAACAGCACCACGAACACCATCACGATGCCGAAGCCGCCGATCCAGTGGGTGAACGAGCGCCAGAACGCGACCGAGCGCGGCATGCCGTCGATGCCCTCGGGCGAGAGCACCGTTGAGCCCGTGGTGGTCAGCCCCGAGACCGACTCGAACAGGGCGTCCACGAAGGACGAAAACGTCTCCATGAACATGTACGGCAGGGCGCCGGCCACCCCGCCCACGAGCCAGGCCAGCCCGACCACGGCCAGGCCCTCGCGGCGGAAGTAGTCCGGTCGGCCCTCGGCGGTCAGGGTCGACCCGCGGAAGCCCCAGGCCAGGGCGAAGCCGACCAGGGCCGTGAGCCCGGCGGAGACCAGGAAGGCCCACACTCCGCGGGTCTCGCTCCAGATCAAGGCCGGCACCACGGGCGCGAGCAAGAACCCCGCCAGGAGCAGGAGCACGATGCCCAGCATTCGACCGACGGCCTGCAGGTTCATTGGCCCGGGCCTAGCCGGCCGGGTTGTTCATGAGCCTGGGCCTCGAGCGCGACCAGGGTCGTTCGTGGTCGTGCTTTGCGGTCGAGCCCCCCGGAGTCGCCCCTGGACGGGTCGTCGAGGACGGGCTCGGGCGGAGAGTGCGGCCACGGGCGATCTTGGGTGCGGTTGCGGTGCAGGCTCATGAATGACCCGGGCGAGTGTGGTGGATCGGAAACAAGTGAGCAGCAGAGCGGGAGCTTGTCGTCGCCAGCAAGGCGCGCTGACGACGCAACCCCGCTGCGGGTTTCGGAGGAGGCGCAACGCAGCTGGCGGCGGCAGGATCGCGCTCTGCTGCTCACTTGTTTCTGATCCACCACACTAGTCCGTGAAGACTCCCTCGACTTGCTCCAGGGTCTCGGGCAGGGAGAACACGATGACCCGGTCGCCCTGGCGCACCAAGGTCTCGCCCCCGGGGATGACGACCTGGTCGTCGTGCACCACCGCCCCGAGGACCGCGCCCTTGGGCAGGCCGAGGTCCTTGACCTTGATCTCGCGCTCCTTGAAGGCCGCGGTCAGCTCGAGCACCTCGGCGCGCCCCTCGCCGATCACGGCGATGGCGGCCACCGAGCCCGAGCGCACGAAGCGCAGGATGCTGTTCGAGCACAGGACCCGTGGCGAGATGGCCTGGTCGATGCCGAGCAGGTCGTAGATCTGGCGGTACGAGGCCTTGTTCACCATGGCGATCGTGCGCTCGACCCCGAGGGAGCGCGCGAGCTGGCAGGCCACCATGTTGTCCTCGTCGTCGGCGGTGGTCGCGATGAACACGTTGGCCTCTCCGATGCGCTCCTCGAGCAACAGGTCGAGGTCCGTGGCATCGCCCTCGAGCACCATCACGTCCGAGCCGTTCTCGGCCGAGATCGCGCGCGCCCGCGCAGGGTCCTTCTCGACCACGCGGATCGAGATCCCCGGGGTGCCGTGCAGGTGGCTGGCCACAGCGCGACCGATGCCTCCGGCGCCCATCACGACGACGCTACGGCGCAGCTCGGTGCGCTCGCCGGCCATGCGCTCGAGGGCGTCGAGGTCCCGCGCCCCGCCCATCAGGTAGATCTGATCGTCCACGGCGAGCTGGTCGTCTCCTGCCGGGAGGAAGAACTGCTCGCGCCGTGCGACGGCCACCACCAGCACCCCGCTGGGCAGGCGCAGGGCGGAGATCGGCTCGGCCGTCAGCTCGCTCTCTTCGCGCAGGCGCAGGCGGCGCAGCTGGACCCGGCCGTCGGCGAAGGTCTCGACCTCGAGGGCGTGGCGCTCGCGCACCGTGCCCAGGATCTCCTCGGCCGCCAGCTCCTCGGTGGAGAGCACGACGTCGAAGCCCAGGGACTGCTTGTAGAAGTTGCTGTAGCCCGAGAGCATCCCGGTCTCCCTCAAGCGCAGGATCGCGCGCTTGGCCCCCATGCTCTTGGCCAGCCGGCAGGCCAGCATGTTCGTGTGGTCGTCGTCGCTGACCGCCACGAAGAGGTCGGCCTTGGAGGTCCCGGCCTGGGCCAGGACCGAGGCCCGGGTGCCGTCCCCGACCACGACCTGGAC
>JAJFFA010000480.1 GCA_021776885.1 Planctomycetota bacterium | reverse complement strand
GCCCAGGGACAGGTAGACGCGCCCGGTGGTCTCGGCGATGTGCGCGGCGGCCAGGGGATCCTGCTCGAAGGCCTGGGCGTAGCGCGCCGCCACCGCGTCGATCATCTCGCGCACGCTCGCGTCGCGCCCCAGGTTGCGCGGGTTCGCGCTCTCCAGGCCGCGGCACAGGAAGGCCAGCACGGCCTCCGCACGGTCGCGCTCGGCGCCGGCGCGGGCTCCCGCCGCCTCGGCGTCGTCGCGCGCCTGCTGGGCTTGAGCGCGCTCGGCGTGGGCCTGGAGCGCCGCGACGCGCTCGCGCGAGCGGGCGCCCAGGGCCAGGAGCAGGCCGAGCCCCAGGGCCAGGACGACGAGGGCCGTGGCCAGCACCGGGACGCGCTGCCGCCGCGCGAACTTGAGCAGGCGCTCGACGGACCCGGGTGGACGAACCTCGAGGGGTTCGTGGGCGAGGAAGTGACGCACGTCGCGGGCGAGGGCATCCGCGGACGCGTAGCGCCGACGCGGATCCGGGGCCAGGGCGCTGGCCAGGATCGTCTGCAGATCGCGCGGCAGGCGGGCTCGGCGCGGGACGCGCAGCGCTCGCGGGTCGCGCAGGGCTTCCGTCACGCTGAAGAATGAGTCGGGGCGGCCCTCGAAGGGCCACTCGCCGGTCGAGAGCTCGAACAGCACGATGCCCAGGGACCAGACGTCTGCGAGGAGGTCTGCCGGGCGGCCGGCGAGCAGCTCGGGGCTCATGTAGCGCGGTGTGCCCAGGAGCTCGCCCGTGCGCGTGGCGTCGCTCCCCGCAGCCTCCCCCGGGCCCGAGCTGCCCGGTCGCTCGAAGGCACGCGCGATGCCGAAGTCGATCACGAAGAGCTGCTCGGCGTCGCTGACGAGCAGGTTGGAAGGCTTCAGGTCGCGGTGCACGATGCCGCGCAGATGGGCGTGGTGCACCGCGTCGCAGGCATCGAGGAAGCGCGCCAGGATGGCCCGGCGCGGCTGGTCCTCGGCCCAGCGGGTCAGGGGGCGCGCGCCCTCGACGAACTGCATCGCGAACCAGGGGCGACCGTCGGCGGCCAGGCCGGCGGCGTAGAGGCGCGCGATCGAGGGGTGCTCGAGGCGCGCCAGGAGCTCGACCTCACGGGCGAAGCGCCGCGCGTTCGGGGCGCTGCCCGCTGCCGCATCGAGCAGCTTGAGGGCCACGCGCCGCCCCGGGGCCAGCTCCTGGGCGGCGTAGACGCGGCCCATGCCCCCACGGCCGACGACCTGACCCAGGCGGTAGCCCTCGATCGCGGGGGGCTCGGGCTCGTCTTCTGCGTAGCCGCTTCCGGGCTCCAGCTCGAGCGGAGCGTCGAGGAAGCCCTGGGCGCGATCGTGGTGCTTGAGCAGTCCGCGCAGGGCGCGCCCGAGGTCGTCGGGCAGACCCGACAGGGCCTCCTCGCGCTGCGCTGAGCCGACCTCGCGCAGCTCCTCGAAGAGGCCGCGCGCGCGCTCCCAGCCCGGCCCGTCGAGCTCTGACCCCTGCATGCTCCGAGCCTAGCACGGCTAGAATCGAGGGCGATGCCGAGCGCCGACTCCGACCGCTGGCTCGCGGACCTCTACCCCGAGCTGCACACCCGCGCCCAGTGGCTGTTCGCCAGCGAACCGGGGGACCACACCCTGCAGGCGACGGCGCTGGTGCACGAGGCCTTCCTGCGCCTGAGGACGGAGCGCGGCGCCTGGCAGAGCCGCGCGCATTTCCTGGGAGTGGCCGCGACGACCATGCGGCGCGTGCTGGTCGACCACGCGCGGCGCCGGGGAGCGGAGCGCCGTGGGGGAGGTTGGTGCCGCATCCCCCTCGACGACGGGGCGGCCTCCGCAGAGCCGCCGCGCAGCGCTCCCCTGGCTGACCTCGACCGCGCCCTCGCGACCCTGGCCGGGGTCCACCCCGCGGGTGCGCAGCTGGTCGAGCTGCGCTTCTTCCTCGGACTCTCGATGCCGGCGATCGCCCGCGAACTCTCGCGCTCGGAGCGCTCCCTGCGCAGCGACTGGGCCTTCGCGCGGGCCTTCCTGCACCGTGCCTTGAGCGCGGAGCGCTCGGCTTGATTCCGGCGTAGGTGCTTCCTGGAGCTTGTTCGATACTTTGCGCTTCAGCGGCCGCCCGAGAAGCCCCCTCTCCGATCTCCAAGCCGCTCGTCTCGGCCGGCGTGAGCCCGAGCGCGCCAGGCGAGGACCCGACCCCCTGCCCCGCTCGCTAGCGCTAGCGCTGGAAGATGGGCAGCAGCCCGTCCGGCAGGGAGAGGAACAGGCAGGCCATGGCGGTCGCGTAGGAGCGATCGAAGCGCCGGTCCGACCAGCTTCCGTCTTCGCGCTGCGAGCGCAGCACCTCTTCGCGTTCGCCCGCGTACCAGCGCGGGAAGAGCTTGGAGTCCGGGTGCTGCCAGAGGGCCTGGGACAGGTAGAAGCGCTCGTACCAGGGGAAGGCTGCGCGCTTCTCGATCAGGCCGCCGTCACGCGCCGCGAGCTCGCGCCAGATGTAGTCGTAGCCGTTCGAGATCGTCTGGCCCTCGTAGATCCCCGTCGCGTGCAGGGTCGAGAGGCAGGCCGCGGTCAGGGCGACCGAGGTGCGGTCCTCGTGCAGGCCGTAGCGGAAGCCGCCATCGGGGTTCTGCAGGCGCTGCACGTAGTCGATGGCGCGGGCGATGGCCTTCGTGTCGACGAAGACGCCGGCGTCGTGGGCGGCGCGCAGGCCCTGCACCAGGCACACGGTCACCGAGCCCTCGTGCTCGACCGAGCGCTGCGGGTCGTAGTACCAGCCGCCCTCCGCGCCCTGGGAGACCTCGATGCGGCGCACCGCCCGGGTCAGGGCATCGCCGATGCGCCGGCCGCGCACCGAGCCGGGGGAGAGGGTATAGGCCTCGGCCAGGGCCAGGGTCGCGAGGCCGTG
>JAJFFA010000479.1 GCA_021776885.1 Planctomycetota bacterium | reverse complement strand
CGGCAAGCAGCAGCGCCAGCCTCGAGCTCAGGCCTCTTCCCCGCCGAGGACGTCCAGCGCACTCGCCCCGCTGCCGCACTCGAGCAGCTCGCGGCGCACCGACTCACGGCCCAGGACACGGGCGACGTCGGCCAGGGTGCGGATGTGCAGCAGCTTCTGCTTGCGCGGGATCACGAGCAGGACAACGAAGCGCGCCGACTGGCCGTCGATGCTCTCGAAGGACAGGCCCTCCTTGCGCCGCACGACTCCCATGCAGGCCACGACGGACTCGAGCTCGTCGACGGCCGCATGGGGAATGGCGATGCCGTGCTCCATGCCGGTCGACATCGAGCGCTCGCGGGAGAGCACCGCCTCGAGGATCTCGTCCTCGCGCTCGGCCGGCAGCCGGCCCATGCGGACCAGGTGCTCGACAAGGGCGCGGATCGCGTCCCACTTGTCACCAGGTTCGAAGTCGACCAGGACATCGTCGGCGGAGAACAGCTCGCTGAGGCGCATGGTCGGAAAGGATAGCGCGCGACGGGGGTCAGCCGGGGCCGCTCGCCGGTTCCGCCTCGGCGGCGCCCTCCGGCGCCCCCTTCTTGCCCCAGCCGATGCCCAGCAGGCGCCCGATCAGGATCGCGGCCAGGCCGACGAAGCCGGAGAACAGCGCTCCCATCTTGGCCTGCCCCTGCAGGGCCATGTCCGTGGGGAAGGCCGCTCCGGCCACGAAGAGGGCCACCGTCAGGCCCAGGGCCGCGACGAAGCCGGCCATGATCAGCTCGCGCATCCCCATGTAGTTGGGTAGCGGGAAGCCGAGCTTGGTGCCCAGCCAGCCCATCAGGGTGATGCCAATCGTCTTTCCGACGACGAGCGAGGCCAGGATGATCCAGGTCATGGGGCCGATGCCGCTGAACTCCACGCCTGCGTTGCCGAGGGCGAAGAAGAACAGGCCCATGTCGACGAACAGCTTCATGTCGTGCTCGAAGCGGTGCAGGGTCGAGTGGCCGAGGCCGCGGCGGCGCGCCTCCTCCTCCCCCATCAGGTCGACCTCGTCCTCGCTCGCGAAGAGCCCGGTGTCCGTGCGCGGCTCAGGCATGAAGGGCACGATGAAGACGAACGCCAGGGCCGGGTGCAGGTGGGCCAGGATCAGGCCAGACCAGGCAAAGGGCCCCGCCACGGCGATGTAGGGCACCCAGCTCATCACCTTCTTCTTGCGCAGGACGAGGGCGATCAGCATCCCCACCAGCACCAGGAGCAGCCACTGGGGAGCGGCGGGGTTGTTCACGTCACCGTAGAAGACGGCGATGATGATCAGCCCGAACGCGTCGTCGGCCACGGCCAGGAGCAGGAGGAAGTTGATCGCCGGGTGACCGTTCCCGAAGACGGCCCGGGCCACCAGCCAGGCCAGGGCGATGTCGGTGGCCGTGGGGATGCCCCAGCCGCGGTTGACCCCCGACATGGCCTCGGCGTCGCCCCCGTCGTAGACCCCCATGCCGGAGGTCAGGGCCACGGCGGCGAAGAAGATGCCGACCGGGCCGACCACTCCGCCGATGGTGGCCAGGAGCGGGTTCACGGCCTTCTTCGGCGGGTTCAGGCTGCCGCCTGGGAGGCAGGCCTCCGTGATCTCCTTCGCGGCGATGCCGAAGAAGAAGACCATGAAGATGTCGTTGATCAGGAAGTGCAACGAGACCGGGTGCCCGAAGATCTCCAGGGGCAGGTGCCACACCGAATCGTCGCCGTGGTGGGCGACCCCGAACCAGTAGTGGTAGGCCTCCGGGTCCAGGTTGGCGAAGATGACGGCGGCGAAGACCCCCGCGATGAGGGGGATCGAGAACTCCTGAAGGAAGGAAATCAGACCCTTCTTGGGCTGGCTCACGAGGGCTCCTGGGGCGGAGGTTTGGGGTCCCGGACGGCGCGGCGCGGTCAAGATGCCTGGCGAGGGATGCCGTCGCAACAGCGCCCCTGCGGCGGCGCGCCAGATCCGCTCGTCCGCGGCCGAACGACGCGGCTTTCGGCGAAGCACGGAAAGCGGGCCGGCGCTTCCCTGCGGAGCGCGGGAAGAAGGCCGCCCCGCCGGCGTCCCCACGTGCTCTCAAAAACCGGCTGCGCCGCTCCCAGGACCACGCCGTGGGCAATTGACTTGCCCTGGCCGCCCCCCTAGAGTGCCCCGCCGGTTGACCGCCCAGCCCGCCTAACCTCAAGCATTCCAACAAGATACGGCCCCGATGCGCATGCCCCCGCGGCAGTGCCTCACGGCCCGATCGGAACGCCGATGATCGCCACCCTCCTCGTCTTGCCCCTGGCCCTCGCGGCCGGCCCGTGGAAGTCCCCTTCCGCGATTTCCGCTCCCGCCCAGCCGAGCAGCTCGGCGGTCGTGCGCATCGGCCCCCAAGCCCAGGACGAGGCCCTGCCCCCGATCCAGGACGTGGGCGATGCCTTCGTCCTCAACTTCGCGGAAGCGGTCAAGACGGACGCTGACAGCGGCATGTCCCTGGCGACCTTCGTCAAGGCCTGCGAAGAGGTGACCGGGATCAACTTCACCTACACGGACGAGACGCAGCAGCTGCTGGAGAGCCAGCACATCCGGCTCCTGGGCACCAAGCGTGTGCCGAAGGGCGAGTTCTACTCGTTCTTCCAGATCATGATGATCATCAACGACTTCGTCTGCTCGGAGATCGGCGAGGCGCCGCTCTCCGTGGTCGAGGTCGAGAGCCTGAAGACCCAGGCGCGGAACACGATCCGCGGCGACTCGATCTTCGTCGACCCCGAGGACCTCGACCGCTACGCGAACCAGCCGGCGACCCTGATCACGACCGTGATCACCCTGCCGAACACCGACGTGCGCCAGCTGTCGAACTCGATGCGCACGATGATCACCGACGCCAACACGCAGCAGATGCTGCCCGCGGGCAACACGGACTCGATGGTGCTGGTGGGCTTCGGCAGCAACGTGGCCGCCCTGGCGCGCCTGGACGTGGACGTGGTCGAACGCGAGCGCTCGT
>JAJFFA010000478.1 GCA_021776885.1 Planctomycetota bacterium | reverse complement strand
TCGGGTCGGGGGAGGAGCGCGAGCTGGGCCGCGTGCTGCTCGACCCGCCGGCCCTGCTCGAGCCCGGTGCGCGGGTCGCCCCGACCCCCGCCTTCCTGGCCAGCACCGTCGGCAACCTGCGCATCGTGTTCGAGGGGCCGGACGGCACGCGCCTGGGGGAGCGCTTCTGCTCTGCACCCCGGCCCGAAGAGGTCTCGAGCCGCGGGCGGCGGGTGGTCGATGGGGAGGCCGACGCGGCAGCGCAGTGGGCGGCGCAGCCCGCCAGCGCGCGGGAGGGGGGAGCGCGCCGGGTCCACCCCGCCTGCGTCTGGCTCCTGGCCCTGGGGCTCGTGTCCAGCGCTGTCTCGGCCCTGATCCCAGGCTTGCGCGGCGCGCGGATGGGCCGTCAAGGAAGCGTGCGCGCCGGTCGATGAGCCGAGGGTCCCCCGAGTCTCCCGACTCGCCCCGACCCCCCCGACACCCATCGGTCCCCCCCGGAAACCCGATCATGCACCGACGCCTAGCGCTCCTGTCCAGCCTCTGCCTGCTCTCGTCCCTTGCCCTGGGCTGCGCCTCGACCCGTGGCTCGGCGGCCGCGGCTGGCTCCGACGGGGACTGGCTCGAGCCCTCGCCGGGCCTCGCGCGCAAGATCGAAGACCACGCCTCCCGGCTGCCCTGGGCGCCGACCCTCGAGGAGCGCATCGAGCTGATCCAGTGGTTCGCGTCGGTGGGCGAGCCGGCCTACACCACGCTGCTCGGCCTGGTGACCGATCCGCGCCCGGACGTCGCGGGGGCTGCCCTGGCGGCCCTCGGCTCGACCGGCGACAGTCGACTGGTGTCCCACGTGCGCGCCCTGCCCTGGCCGCCCGAGGAGCAGTCGGACCTGGCCCTCGAACGCGCCCGCGCCCTGCTCATGCTGGGGGACTGGAGCATGGTGCCGCTGCTGATCGATGGGCTGCGCGACGAGCGCCTGTACACCCGCGCCGTGTGCGTGCGGACCCTGTCCGAGGCCACGCGCGAGCGTTTCGGCTACGAGCCCGGCGCCGACCCCGAGGTCCGCGAAGCCGCCGTCCTGCGCTGGGAGCGCTGGTGGGCTGGCCGCCGCGGCGACCGGCGCCTCTCGCCGACCAGCTGAGTCAGTCGCCGCCCTGGGTCTCGATCAGCGCCACGAGGGCGCGGAAGCGAGTCTCCTCGCGCAGCGACGCGAGGTCGTCGTCCAGGGCCAGGAAGCTCGCGTCGTCGTAGCCCAGCTCGACGGCGTGCTCGAGGGAATCGAGTGCGTCCGACGTGTGGCCGAGCAGCGCCTGGGAGCAGGCCAGGTTGTAGTGCACGGTCGGGTTGTCGGGCAGCAACACGGCCAGGCGCAGGTCGACCGCGAGCCCCTCCCGGTGTCGACCCTGGCGCGTGTACACGTGGCCCAGCTCGGCCAGGGCGTCCATGTTCTCGGGGTAGCGCTCGACCTCGATTTCGAGGATGCCGGCCAGGAAGGCCAGGCCCTGGGCCTCCAGGCGGCCCTGGAGTCCCGAGTCCAGGCGGAGGGCGTGATCGGAGCCTTGTTGCACGAGGCCCCGAGCTTACAGGACGGAGGCCTGCGCGGTCTGACCTAGATCGGTGACCCCCCCGGGGGGCCCGGATACTAAGCTGCATGTCGCGGGTCACCTTGCCCGGGGCCTGGCAGCCCGCACCCCCGTCCTTCCCCTCCCGGGGCGGGTGGGCCCCTTCGGAGAGCCATGGACATTCTTTTTTGCGACCTCTGCAACGAGTCCGTTCCCCAGGCAGACCTGGACCTGGGCTGGGCCCAGCGCCGCGCCGGCCGGATCATCTGCGCCCGCTGTGATGCGGCCATGAGCGCCGAAGGCGCCGAGGCCCCCGGATCCCCCGGAGGCTCCGGCGGATCCCCCGGGGGGACGGCGACCGCGGTCGCGGCGTCGCCCAGGGCCGCGGCCTCCGCCCCGGCCCCAGCGGGGCCGGAGCCGCACGCTGGCGCCCACGCACCCCGGCGCCGGGGCAGCGGGGCAGCGAACCCCGCCGGAGTCATGGTCGGCCTGGCTGCGATCGTCTTCGCCGGCGGGGGCTCGGCACTGATCCTCGACCAGGTCGAGGGCGAGGTCGAGGGCGCGGCCGAGGCCCGTGCTCAGCTCGCCCTGGGTCTGGCCGAGCAGTCCCGCGCGCTGCTGCGGCTCGACGAGACCATGATCGTGCGCATCGGCGACGCCGAGGACGCGATCCACGCCCGGGGTGAGCCCTGGCGCCAGGAGCTGCGCGCGTCCCTGGCCTCCCTCGATGAACGCCTCGGCGGCGCGCGCGACCTGGTGGTCAGCCTGGGGCAGGACATCGATGCCCTGCGAGCGGCGACCAGCGCGGAGGACACTCGCGCGCGCAACGACATCGAGCGCGTCACGACCCTGGCGGAGCGCATGGACGAAGACCTGCGCTTCTTCCGCGATGAGCTGATCCGGCTCGAGGAGAACATGCGTGGCCTGGCCGTTCGCGGTGCGCCGCGCCTGGCCTATCCCACCGGGACACCGACGGACTCGGCCGAAGGGGAGGACGCGGGGCCGGCCTGGGCGCCGCTCCTCGGGGACCTCGAGCACGCCAGTGCGGCCATCCGCCTCGAGGCGATCTACGGGCTGGCGGAGACCAAGGACGCGCAGGTCGTGCCGCACCTGGTGCCGATGCTCGACGACAGCGATCTGTTCGTGCGCATGGCGACCGCGCGCACGCTGCAGAACCTGGGCGCGAAGCCGGCCGTGCCGGCCCTGATCGACGCCCTCGAGGATTCCGAGAGCGCCGTGATGGAGGCCGCCATGCTGGCCCTGCGCGACATCACGCAGCGCAACTTCCGCTTCGACCCCATCGCCTCCGAGGCCGAGCGCGCCAAGCGCGTCAAGGCCTGGCGCGACTGGTGGAAGAAGGAAGGGGACGCCTTCCTGGCCGGGGGGTGACCCCAGGGCCCGATCCGTTGCGCAGACTTGCGCTCCTGCCGCAGAGTCGCGCTACACTGCGACGCTACCCACTTGCCCCCTCCGGCCCGGCCCCTGTGGCCAGGCCCCTCGGTACGGCCCGCGCCCACGCGGGCCTTTCGCTATGAAGAAGATCCAAGTCGAACGTCCGGTCGTCGAGCTCGACGGCGACGAGATGACCCGCATCCTCTGGTCGTTCATCAAGGAACGCCTGATCCAGCCCTACCTGGACCTCGAGCTGATCTACTTCGACCTGGGGATCGAGCACCGCGACGCTACCGACGACAAGGTCACGGTCGAGGCGGCGGAGGCCATCCGCGAGTACGGCGTGGGGGTCAAGTGCGCGACGATCACCCCGGACGAGGAGCGCGTGAAGGAGTTCGGGCTGAAGGAGATGTGGCGCTCGCCCAACGGGACGATCCGCAACATCCTGGGCGGGACGATCTTCCGCGAGCCCATCGTGTGCCAGAACGTCCCGCGCCTGGTGCCCGGCTGGACCAAGCCCATCGTCGTCGGGCGCCACGCCTTCGGCGACCAGTACCGCGCCACGGACTTCGTCGTCCCGGGCCCGGGCAAGCTGACCATGACCTTCACACCGACCGGAGGCGGCGAGCCGAGCGAGTACGAGGTCTTCGACTTCCCGGCCGGGGGTGTGGCGCTGGCGATGTACAACCTGGACGAGTCGATCCGCGGCTTCGCGCGGGCCTGCCTCACCTACGGGCTCAACCGCCGCTGGCCGGTGTACCTGTCGACCAAGAACACGATCCTCAAGCGCTACGACGGTCGCTTCAAGGACCTCTTCCAGGAGGTCTTCGACGAGGAGTTCGCCGGTCGCTTCCGCGAGGCGGGGGTCACCTACGAGCATCGCCTGATCGACGACATGGTCGCGGCCGCCCTCAAGTGGGAGGGCGGCTTCGTGTGGGCCTGCAAGAACTACGACGGCGACGTGCAGTCCGACACGGTGGCCCAGGGTTTCGGCTCCCTGGGGCTGATGACCTCGGTGCTGATGACGCCCGACGGCAAGACCGTCGAGGCCGAGGCGGCCCACGGAACGGTCACGCGCCACTTCCGCGAGCACCAGAAGGGCAACGAGACGTCGACCAACCCGATCGCCTCGATCTTCGCCTGGACCCGCGGCCTGGCGCACCGCGCCAAGCTCGACGCGAACGACGAACTGGCCAGCTTCAGCAAGACCCTCGAGGAGGTCTGCATCGGCACGGTCGAGTCGGGCTTCATGACCAAGGACCTGGCCCTGCTCGTGGGCGAGGGACAGGAGTGGCTGACCACGCAGCAGTTCCTGGCCAAGCTCGACGAGGGGTTGAAGGAGCGCATGGGGGCAGCAGCCCGTTGAAGAAGTGCTCCGGATGCCAGGGCGATGGCATCCGCTTCGGAGGGGCGCCTGGAAACGCAGGCGAATCTGTAGATTCGGCGAGGCTTTCAGGTGCCGCACCGGAGTGGAGGACATCGTCATGGCGCCGGATGACTTCTTCAACGGGCTGCTAGGCAACCCAGGCATGTCTGATTGGCGCAGCGGGCTTCGTTCGGGAGCACAGGCGCCACGTCCAGGGCTGGCACCGCCACCCCCGGCGGCCCCTGAGGCTCGGGTTACAACCTGGAAAACTGCGCGACGGTGCCTTCGGGTAGCCAACGCTGGGGACGCGCTGGCGAGGCCGTCAGCAGGGCGGGGGAGTCATCGTGTGCTGGCGAGAACGTAAGGGGGGGGGGTAACCTCTACCCTCCCTCGCCGTCTCGCACTCTGACCAGCGGCGACAGCCCTTCCCCCG